>JAEOTD010000097.1 GCA_016839995.1 Candidatus Hermodarchaeota archaeon | reverse complement strand
TACCTTGGCACTGATTGAAAAGTTATAGCATTGATCCGATTCTGAATGGTTACGTTCCTTCGGCATAGTCTTGATGATACTGTTCTTGTTCTGGAGTGAGTTGGTCAATGCTGATGCCCATGGATTCAAGTTTCAACCGGGCGATGGTTTCATCGATTTCTCGGGGGAGTACGTAGACTTCGTTGGAGAGTTCTTTGTGGTGGTCTTTCAGATACATCATTGCATAGAACTGGTTGGAAAATGACAGATCCATGACGGAAGAGGGGTGACCTTCAGCCGCTGCGAGATTCACTAAGCGGCCTTCCCCGAGCAGGTAAATTCGGCGGCCATCTTTCAAGGTGTATTCGCGGTTATTTTCCCGAATTACACGTTCTGACTTAGCCATCTTCGAAAGTTCTTCAGCGTTTACTTCGACGTTGAAGTGCCCCGCGTTCGCGAGAATCGCGCGATCCTTCATGACTTCAAAATGCTCCTTAGAAATGACATCGCGCATACCAGTTGAGGTGACGAAGACATCACCAAGAGGTGCGGCGTCAATCATGGGCATGACCCGATAGCCTTCCATCCGTGCTTTCAAAGCTTGGAGGTGGTCGACTTCGGTGACGATGACATCTGCGCCTAATCCGCGGGCCCGTAGGGCTAGACCGCGTCCGCAGTAACCAAATCCGCCAACAACCACGGTGCTTCCAGCAAATAGGATGTTGGTGGCACGTAGCACACCATCGAGGGCAGATTGCCCAGTGCCAAAGATGTTATCCATCTCACGTTTGGTCACCGAATCGTTGGCTGCAATGACAGGGTAGAGGAGTTTGCCATCTGCTGCCATGGCTCGTAGACGATGGACGCCTGTGGTGGTTTCCTCCGAGGCACCCAGTACCTTCTTTGCAAGGTCTGGTTGTTTGGTATGGACGGTGAAAATAAGGTCTGCCCCATCATCTAAGGTTAGTTGAGGATTAATCTTGAGCGTCTGGTCAATACACCAGTAGTATTCTTTGGTGCTCAGGTTGTGCCAGGCAAACACCGACACATCATTTGCGACAAGTGCTGCTGCCACATCATCTTGCGTGGATAAGGGGTTGCACCCACTCCACGAAACCTCAGCCCCTGCGGCGACGAAGGTTTCGACGAGAACGGCGGTTTCTTTGGTCACGTGGAGACAACCAGCAATTCGCATCCCATCAAGGGGTTTGGATTTCGAGTACTTCTTACGGATTCCCATTAACACGGGCATTTGAGATTCTGCCCAATCGATTTTCTTGCGCCCAACTTCTGCCAAGGCAAGATCTCGAACTTTGTGGTCTACCATGAGTATACACCTATCCGTGTTTTTGGTACTATCTTTCCTAAAAGGATTTCACCACTACTTAGAGTAGTAAAAGGATGAATCCCAAACAAGCCTACAGCTATTTATGAAAGGTCAATGCTGAAGGGATTTGGTGTGAAAAATGAGTCTGCTCCTCATCATCATAGCAATTGTCGGAAGCCTCATAGCTGTCTTACCTGCATTCCTTATCTTCCTGTTCATCGCCCGATTCAAAGGGAGTATGTGGCTCTCTGCCTTTATCGGTGGCCTCTTTTGGTTCATCGCCCTCCTGGCTCGAACCCCTATTCTCCTCATCGTGGAGTTCTGGGGACTAACCATCCCCCCAACCTTCTATGCAATTTACGTACTAATTCTCATCTTCTTGGGGGCACTCTTGGCAGGCCTATTTGAAGAAGGCATCAAATTCGTATTCGTGAAAAAATACCCCTCATACATCAAAACAGTGAAGCACGCCCTATGTTTTGGTCTTGGCTGGGGAATCTGTGAAGCCCTCCTCCTGTATGTCCTCACAGTACTGGCGTACGGGTTTCTCTATGAGTGGCTTATCACAATTGTCACCTTGCCACCAGAGTCATATCTCTACTATAGTTTCACGCTTGGTGCGTTTGAACGAAATATCGCTATTGTCTTCCATGTATCTGCTACGATACTCGTTGCCCTAGCAGTATGGCACAGCCGGTTCCTCTTTGCTCTGCTGGCAATCCTAGCACATTTCCTATTTGACTTCATTCCCATAATGCTCATGCAGTACGTCATCTATCCCCTCTTAGATCAATTCACTGCTGGAATACTTACTGAATGTGTCTTCGCGATTTTCGCCATTATTTTCCTTGTGCTAGCTTATTGGCTCTTGAAACGGGAAGGCGGACCCCCTGAGATTAAAGCTTAAACTGGGAAAGAGGCAAAAACCACATAAACTCTGAAATGCAGGGAACCCCTGCGAGTGGAGCATTGTGCCAGAGCTACCGGATCTCGAAGTGGCAAAAACAGTCCTAAATCGAATTCTAACAGGAAAAATCATCGAAGAGGCAGAAATCGGAAATCCGATCCTCCTTCGTCGTCCTACAGCAGAGGCTTTCACTCAAGAGATGCAACACCGATCATTCAAAGCATTTCAACGGTATGGCAAGATCCTTATTTTCCATTTCAAACCGGAAGCACAATTGTACATTAACTTCATGCTGGCAGGTCGGCTCAAGCTCCAATCACCATCCACTACTAAGCAAAAGACAATGGGGTTCCGATTTAAGCTTGATACGGGATGGGACTTACGGTATGTTGATTCCAGGCAAATGGGGAAACTCTATCTGCTTCTAAAAGATGAACCTACATCCCTGATTCCAAAATTCGATGAGCAGGGTCCCGATGCCCTTGATTCTGCCCTCACTTTAGAGGTGTTTCAACAACGAATCAAGAAATTCAACGCAGTCATCAAACATGTACTAGTGAATCAACGTTTTATTGCTGGGTTAGGTAACGCGTATGCTGATGAAATCTTGTTTGCGGCTCATGTGCTACCGTTTCGTAAACGGTCCTCCTTAATTGAAACAGAAATTGACGCTTTGTATTCGGCTACAACATCTGTTCTGCAACATGCCATTGCAGTAATCACGAGTCGTGTTGATGATACGCTTCAGTTCGAGGTTCGTGACTTTCTTCAAGTGCATGGAAAAGGAGGTCAACCGTGTCCAGTGTGTTCGACAACCATTTCCTCGGTGAAATCAGGGCTCCGTGTAGCCAACTTCTGTCGACAATGCCAAATCTAGCGATTACGCGAAACTCCATTTTTTCAGAGAAAAAACTCAGAAGGGAACAATATTAAATGCGATATTCGGCACAGGCTGAATTGCCAAGGACTGCAATCAATGCGGCTTGATGCACTCTTTGGATATCTGCGGGAACTGAAAGATACTCTACATTCCAGGGGTACTTTCCAGTGCGAGGTGTGAGCCTCAATGGTCCTATATGGTATCTGGCTCATCGATGCAAATAGTGGACTACTCCTCTCTCATATCACCGTTCCGGGATTTTCCTTCAATCCCGACCTCTTCTCAGGATTCATTGCTGCAAGTCATGACTTCGCTGAAGAAACTTCTGGTGGAAAGCTAAGCTCCATTGCTATGGGCAACTTCAAGCTCCTCATTCGACGAGGTCGCGTTTTGATGAAGGTTCTCGCAGTGGGCACTCGAGATCCTGACGCCCGCTATGACCAATTTTTTGATAACATCGAAACGAAAGTAGACCCCGTGTTAGCACAGATGCACCGTGAACCAAACGGCTTCAAGGTCGTCACCATTGAATTTCGAAGGGACCTTCTTGGAGTGATCTCCACTGAACTCGACCGGTTCTCTACACGCAAGGCTCCCTCTGATTTGTCTGAACTAGCAATTCTCCTTGAAGAGCCAGCACGGACCCTGGTTCACACATTACTTTCACGGCAGCAACCTGAACTCATACCTGAACTCGCAACCACTCAGATTGGATACTCCTATCCGCTAGCTTCCTCTATCACCGGTTTGGATGACGAGGCGTCTATGAAACTTCTTGAACGTTTAGCTGATTACGGCATCCTCCTCTCCGAACCAACAGATAGTTCTCTGGCGTGTCCCAAGTGTAACTCGCTCCATCTTCATCCCCATATCCTCTGTCCAGGGTGTCAAACCTCCGCTCAACCCGTAGAACTTTTCGAGCATCTCTCTTGTGGCACAATCAGTGTCAAAATCACCGAAGATCAAGCACTCTACTGTAACCGCTGTGGCGTCCGCACCAAAGACGAACATGAATTTCGCATTTTTCGGGGATACCAGTGCCCTCAATGTAACTCCTCGTTCAAACACCCCCAAATGATCTTTGTCTGCCACTCTTGCCACAACATCACGGAACCGGAAAATGCTGGCGTCACAACCCTTAAGAAATACGTGCTCAATCCTGCCCTTATCTCTGAGCTTGAATTCCTTCTAGCCCAACCCGACCTGAAAAGGAAAAAAGCACCTAAAGCGCCAATAAGGCAAGACGTCAAAAAAGAACCAACACTCGAACCATCACAGCCTCCAACACCTGAAAAGCCACCCGAACCAATAACTCAAGATGAACCAGAGGAAGAAGCGCTCCCCATGACCCCTACACCGATTGCAGTTGAAGCTTCAAAACCCGTCGCTTCAGCATCAGACTCATTAGAACGAATTATGTCCAGTAACGAAGCACAACTGGTAGAAGAGCTTCAACAACTTGAATCCGCACTCAGTTCAGGAAATATCACTGAAGCCGAATATGACCGCAAGTTCGTTCGACTCAAACTACAACTTCGGCGAATCCGCACTCGGGAAATGCTCTAGTTTCCCCCAAGTCTCATTTTTCGAAAGGTCAGATTCCATCGATTTTCGACTTATAGTTGAATTTTAATAGGACATTCAAGCTCCGCTTAACCAATTGAACACATTTCACTGACACACATCATTTAGGTGAACAACATGGAAATCAAACGCATCGCCGTCATCGGCGCAGGTCTAATGGGCACAGGTATTGCCTACCAAGCCGCCCGATTCGGCATTGAAGTCAACCTCAATGACATCAAACAAGAATTCATCACCAACGGTATGAACAAAATCAAATCCATGGTCAAGACCGGCGTTGACAAAGGCAAAATCGACCTGAAAGCTGCTAAAAGCATCGTCGATGGCATCAAACCCGTGCTAGACGTCGCTGAAGCCGTGAAGGATGTCGATATGGTCGTCGAAGCCATCTTTGAAAACATGGAAGTAAAAAAGGAACTTTTCAAGAAGATCGATGCAGCTGCACGACCTGACACGATTCTTGCATCCAACACCTCTTCACTAAGTATCTCAGAAATGGCTAGTGTAACATCACGACCAGAGAAATTCATTGGCACACATTTCTTTTCACCTGTGCCTGCCATGAAATTAGTTGAGGTTGTTGTAGGTGACAAGTCGTCTGATGAAACCATTGAGACGGCAATCGCCTTTAGTAAGAAATTAGACAAAACACCGGTGAAAGTCAAAGATTCACCGGGATTCATCGTCAACCGAATCCTTATCCCTGTTCTCACTGAGGCTGTGAAAATTCTCCAAGAAGGACTTGCCTCAGCTGAAGATATTGACACCGCAATGTCATTAGGAGCCAACTTCCCGGCGGGACCACTCCAACTCGCAGATTTCGTAGGACTCGATATTGCCCGCGCTACAGCGGAAACCCTCGAACGTGGTTTCGGAGCATGTTATGCCCCACCAAAGTTGCTCGTGGAAAAAGTGGATAAAGGCGAGCTCGGTATGAAATCCGGTAAAGGATTTTACGAATACAAGTAAAACCCCTGAATAGGAGGAAAAAACGAAAATGGCAGATTATGAAACCATTGCCTATGCAGTTGAAGGTCACTTCCTCGCCGAATCCGAACAAATCGGCGTCATCACCCTCAACCGTCCTGGAAAACTCAACGCGATTGGTCCCGAACTCATCAAAGAAATGAATGACGTTCTGGACGTAATCGAAAAAGACGACAACGTCCGCGCTGTTATCATTCGCTCCGCTTCCGAGAAAGCCTTCTCCGTCGGTGCTGATCTCACGGCTGCAGCCCAAATGGCCCAAGATCGCCCAATGGCAAAGAAATTCATGGAATCAGGACAAGCTCTCTTTCGTCGAATTGAGAACTTTCCGAAGCCAATCATTGCAGAACTCCATGGTCTCGTGCTTGGTGGTGGATTGGAAATGAGCATGGCCTGCGATCTCCGCATCGCTTCAAAGGAAGCCAAATTTGGGAACCCCGAAGTTAAACTCGGTCTAATCCCCGGATGGGGTGGAACCCAACGCCTTCCACGTATTGTGGGAATTGGTAAAGCGAAGGAAATCATTCTCACGGGACGTGATGTCCTCGCCGATGAAGCCTTCGAAATCGGACTGGTCAACAAAGTCGTACCCAGTGATGAACTCCATGGTGAAGCCCTCTTCATGGCTCAATCCATCGCTGATAACGCACCGATTGCTCTGAGACTCGCAAAAGAAGCGATGAACCATTCCTTTGACGTTCCCGTTGAAAAAGGCAACGAAGCCGAACTCGACGGCTTACTTGCAACCTTTGACACCGAAGACCTTTCAACTGGTATTGCTGCAGTCTTTTCCAAATCCAAGCCCAAATTCAAGGGCAAATAGACCCAGCATATCAACCCATTCCGTCCAAATTCTAGGACAAAAGAAAAGATTCTATTAGCGAAACACGCTATAGAAACAACAAATTTAGAACCCCAAATAGGTGAAAAATAAGTGGCAATTCCAAAAGTCGCTATTGTGGGCATTGGCCACAGTAAATACGGCAAACGCGGCAAAGTCATCCAGGAAGACATCGAAGGCGAGAAGGCAACCTACCCCGCAGTTACACTCCGGGAACTCGCCCACGAATCCTACTTCCCCGCACTCGAACACGCCGGCATCACCAACGATGATGTTGAAGGTAGTGTCGTAGGTATCGCCGCCGAAGCTTTTGCTGGTCAAGGTGCTGGCGCTGCTCTCGTTGCAGACGAAGTCGGCATCATCGGCAAACCCACTATGCGCGTTGAAACAGCATGCGCTACCGGCTCCACCGCCATCCGAACCGCCTGGGCACAAATTGCATCCGGGCAATTCGATGTCATAGCAGCCATCGGCGTTGAAACCATGACCTGGTTGAGTAGTTCGTATGCAACTGAGTTGATGTCTGTTGCAGGTGACCATCGATGGGAGTACATCTACGGAATTAGTTTTCCCACGTTTTATTCGCTGTATGCAGCTCGTAAAATGTCAGTAGATGGACTTACCCGTGAGCAGCTGTCATCAGTACCTGTGAAAAGTCATCACTATGGTTACTATAACAAGAACGCCCAACTACGTCGGCAAATTACCATTGAAGATGCAACCGGTTCGATTCCCATTGCTGAACCGTTGCGATTGTATGACTGTTGCCTGATCAGCGACGGTTCTGCGACCGTCATCATGGCCAGCGAAGAAAAGGCCAAGGAGATGTCCAGTGAACCCCTCTGGCTTACAGGCATCGGCACCTCCTCCGACACCTTCCGGGTAACGGATCGTCCGAACCTAACCAACATCGAAGGTAATGTTCGAGCAGGTCAGATGGCCTACAAACAGAGCGGCAAGACTGCAAAGGACATCGATGTTGCCTATGTTCATGACTGCTTCAGCATCGCCGAAATCATGGCCTATGAAGACCTTGGTTTCTGTGAACGTGGAAAAGGTGGCGAATGGTCCGCAGAACGCGGCGCCTACATCGACGGACCTGGCGTCCCAACCAACGTAGATGGGGGACTCAAATCCAAAGGTCACCCACTCGGGGCAACAGGTATCGGGCAAGTCGTCGACGCCTACAAACAAGTCTATGGCACAGTTGAGAAACCCCGCCAAGTCCCAGATGTCGAAGTCGCCCTCACCCACAATGTGGGTCAACATGGGCAGTTCGTGAACGTCTTTATCCTGGAACCTTGAGGTGATTAACATGAGTGAACATGAAATGGGTTTTGTAGTTGAACTTTCATCAGATGTGAAAAACCGACAACGTATGACAGCAGATTTCCGAAAATTCATCACTGGGCTCGAGGAAGGTAAATTCTTGGCAACCAAATGTAAGAAGTGTGGGAAAAAATTCATGCCACCTCGATTCACTTGCCCATGTGGCGGAACCGACCTAGAATGGTTTGAAATCAATCCCGAGGGCACTTTATACACTTGGTCAATTGTCCATTTTGCCCCAGAAGGAATCGCGAAACAAACGAACGTTCCATATGTGTTGGGTGTGATTGAGTTCGAAGATGAACTTCGTCTCGCTGCACACATGAAGGGGTTGACAAGTAAACCCAAAGTTGGGATGAAAGTCAAAGTCGCGCCCCAAGAGCTAGAAAACGGGAACCTAGCCTACTTCATCAAGCCTGCCTAGCTTTCTGCTAGCGGGCTCCCTTTCTCTCTTTCTTTTTTTTTAAAAAAAACTATGTTTACATGAGCTCCTGAAGTAGTTCAGAAAACTTCTCTACTTTGAGAGATTGCTTGACTAAAGGTGTTTTTTCGATTTGCGGGAGAGAACTCCGATAGATTGGGCGGTCTTCTTTGTAGAAGATTCCAATTGGGATCTTTTCACCCCATTCATCGGCTCGTTGAATTGCAGCGTAGTAATCTGAGGTATCATGACCTTCTGCTTCAAGCTTATAGACTCGGTCTCGGTAGAACTGGTAGTTTTGCACTCGGTTGAATGTAAAGCAGACTTGGAGCATATCGATGAGGGCGAAGCCCCGATGTTGGATGGCTGCCTTCATGAGTTCCTTGAGATGGTCAACATCGCCAACCCATCCGCGGGCAACAAAGGAAGCATTACTTGCTAACGCAATCTTTAAGGGTTCAAGCCTTGGGGGAAAAGCTCCTAGCGGTGTGGTTTTGCTGACATATCCTTTGATGCTGGTGGGTGCGGTTTGTCCGGTGGTGAGCCCGTACACTTTGTTGTCATGAGTGAATAGTTTGACATCTACATTCCGTCGTGCAGCGTGTGGGAAGTGTCCAATCCCTTCATCATATTGGTCCCCATCACCAGCATGCCCGATGACAGTGAGATCCTGATTTGCCAGTTTGATTCCGGTCATTACAGGAAGAACCCGTCCATGAATACCGTGGAACCCGTTGACGTTGAGATAGTTGAATATTTTGCCGTGGCAACCGATCCCGGTTACAAGCACGACCTGTTCCCGGGGGATTTTCAAGTCTACAAGGGCGCTTTGTAAGGCGCGTAAGACACCGAAGTTGCCGCATCCGGGGCACCAAGTGTTGGTTTCATTGGTCTTTACATTGCTTCGTGTAGGTAGTTCCATCATAATTCCTCCTTAATGCGTCGCGTGAGTTGAAGGGGATTGAATGGTCTCCCATCAAAGCGGAGAACCTTCTTGGTAATCTCAATGCCAGTATGTTCCCTGATGAGTCCGCCAAGTTGTGCGGTTTGATTCCCCTCCACAAGAATGGGGTTTTGGTCTTTTAGTGCTACTTTCACCTCTTCGGTTGGAAAGGGTGTGAGATAGATGACTTGCAGGAAGTTCGCTTTGACGTTGTCTTTTTCAAGTAACCGCATTACTTCGAGGGCGACACCTTTAGTTGACCCCCAACCCACAATGGTTACATCCGCCTTTTTTGGACCATGGAGTTTAATGCGTGGAACCTTTTCGAGTCGTTTCAAGAGGTTTGGAAGTTTCTTATAGCGTTTGTCAGCCATTTTTGATGCAATGGCGCAATCGTCCCCTTGAAACCCGCTTTCTTTGTGTACGGCGGAGTCCGAGTGGATTAAGGCATTTGGTGTACCGGGGATTAAGCGTGGGGAAATTCCATCAGGGGTAAGTTTGTGACGTTGGTAGGGCTGTTTTCCAGAATATGGTGCCAAAGGCAGCAGTTTGCCACGATTAATCGTAATATCGCTAATCGTGAAGGGTGGGATGGCGGTGTAACTTTCGAGGAGGTGCTTATCGGTGAGTAAAATGACAGGAATCTGAAATTCATCAGCAAGATTGAAGGCATCAATTGTGAATTGAAAACATTCTGTGACATCGCCAGGGGCAATCACTACTCGTGGAAATTCACCATGAGCTGCGTGTACTGCAAACCGCAAATCACTTTGTGCCGTATACGTTGGTAAGCCCGTACTCGGTCCTGTCCGTTGACCCAACATGATGACCAGAGGGGTTTCGACCATACCTGCAAGACTAAGGGCCTCAGTCATTAAGCAGAATCCACCGCCTGATGTGCCGGTCATGACACGGACACCTGCATAGGATGCTCCGATGGCCATGTTGATGGCAGCAATCTCACTTTCTGCTTGAAACGTCACCATATTGGTCTGCTCTGATAGGGCAACAAGAAAATGAAGGACCCCGGAAGCTGGGGTCATTGGATAAGCTGAATAGAATTTACACCCTGCTGCAACCGCACCCAAAGCTACAGCCTCATTACCGGTGAGAAAAATCCGATCCTTATGAGTCGCTTTTACCAGTTCTACTTGGAATAATAGTGAGTTGGCATAGTGCTCCGTTGCATAATTATAACCTGCACGGGCAGCATTCACGTTCATTGCCACAACTTTTTCGCCTTTTCGAGTGAACAACTCTCGGAGAATTTGCTCAAAAATTTCGATATTGTAGCCCAGAACACCTATTGCGGCTCCAAGGGCAACCGTGTTACGGACAACAGGCCGACCTTGCACTTCTTTCACAATAGACTTCAGTGGAACTGCAAAGAGATTCTTCATCTCCTTTGGAATGTCGAGGTTATCTGTTGGAATTTCCTCTCCGTCATAGATAATACCTCCCTCAGGTTTGAGTGCTTTGATATGACGGTGAACCGTATTTTCATCTAAAGCGACAATGAGATCATGGCTATCCCACTGGGTGTAGACGGGATCTTTGGATGCGCGAATCATATAGAAGTTATGGCCGCCCCGAATGAGAGAGGGATAATCAACGGTGCCGAAAACATGGAGACCACCGCGCATGAAGACTTTACTCAATGATACTCCAGCAGCAGAGATACCTGCTCCAGCTTCACCGCCAATCAAGACCGAGACGTCGCTAGTTAAACCCATTTTTTTTCACTCCAGTCTGAAAGATTACGATTGCAACACAAAACTCTTTGCAAATTCTTATTGATCCATCTTAGACTCCTGAAGCCAGATAACTAGCGGCTCGGATTGGCTACTGTCACAACCATCATGAATTTAAAGCTACACCGAGAATACTCAGTTTGGAGTGGAGTGTAGTTGAAGTGTGCAACACATGTTGATCAAGATGCCATTGGAGTCTGTCACATATGTGGGTCAGGAGCCTGTCAACAGTGTTCACAACGCATTGGCGGCATCGTCTACTGCTTAACATGTCTTGATGCAGGACGTTACCGGCCTCCTCGTGTTAAACAACCATCTCGAATGGAAACTCAACAGGTGCCAACGGGGTATCTTACTCGAATCACACGATCAGTGTTTATCGCCGGCATAATTGCCATGGTTCTAATGATTATCGGGCACTACTTACTCTACTTTTCCCCCGCCTTGTCTCCCTTCCCTTCCTTTATCTCTCCATTTAAGACTTGGGCCTTAGTGTTCATCGCTATCGGAATCTCCTTAACAGGGATAACGTTCTTTGGATTCTACCGCTACTATGATTCGTTCGTCGCATTAAGCGTGTCACTCTTCTCTCTTCTCTCCGGGTGGCCAATGATCTTATCCGACTTGCTTCTGTACAATCCAACTGTTATAACACCCGGGTCTTATCCATATGATTATTCCCCTGGCCCGTTATATTCACTCTATCTGTTTTCCTCGTTCATAGGTACATTGCTATGGGTGATAACTTTCATCGCCTGGACAATTGTTTTTCTTCGAACCCGTCCATTCATTCCCGCACAAACCCTCACAGTAACTGCAAGTCTTTTCTGGGTAATTATAAGCCACATTTACTTCTTCCAGATGGTTTTCACTCTCATATCCGGGGGAAATCCATACGTGGTTATTATCCTCTACGCTTCACAATTCTCCTTGTTCATGATTGTCGCCGTTGAACCTGCTGCCATTCTATCTGCTATCATCTTCTATCGTATTCGAAAATAGCCAACGCCTCGTACACCTATCTTGCCACTAAATCGTTATTTAACAGAAGATATATGATACAACGGAGGTCACCCCATGACAATTCGTATTGAACCTACAGAGTTCACCTCTGAAGGAGAAACTCTTCGCGGACACTTTGTACTTCCTGAAGGAGAAGGTGCATTTTCAGGCATTTGCAAATTCCACGGATTACCCGGCTCATCAGATCAGGTTAGTGGAGTTGCGACTCGACTTGCGGAAGCAGGATTTGCAGTGTTAACCTTTGATTTTCGTGGCTTCCGATCCAGTGAAGGACTTTTTAGTCTCGCAGGGGAAATCAAAGATGCCCAAGCCGCCATAAAGCACTTCATAGCATCCGGACACATCTCTCCAGAATGGATTGGGATTTATGCACCCAGTTATGGAGCCACAGTCGCTGTAATGGAAGCCATCACCAATCGACTAATTACTGCGGTAGCCCTTCGAGCTCCAGTTTATGATCCCCTAGCCTTTGCACAATCCCCACTCATTCCTACAGCGATTGAGGAACTCTTACGAATGAAACCGAATGAAATCCATGGGCTCACTGATCCCACAATTCGTGAAGAAGTCTTAGAAGGTATGATTCGAGATGCAAAGAAATTCAATGCTATGAACGAAATTCACAAACTGGCCCCAACTCCCTTGTTCATTATCACTGGTGATGCAGACAAAGGTATAGATGTAGCTGGTGTAACGCGCCTCTTCGACGCTGCGAAAGAACCCAAAGAAATAGTGGTTGTACCTGGAGCAAATCATAATCTCACGAATCCCGTTGCCTATGAAAAGACGATGACTGCAATAATTGAATGGTTTACAAACCAATTCATTGAAGGCGACTATCTGGGAATCTAGGGATACGAATATTGAGGCTTATTCTCATTGCATTCTAAGGGTTTCATGGTGGTTCGGTTCACCGAAGTTTTTAGGGATGGACTTACTGCCTTTCATATGGGTGACCGACATGATTCACTGCCCACAATGCGACAAGAAACTCCCCGATCAGATCGAGTGGTGTCCAGAATGTGGCGCGCGTGTCACAAAACTCATCAAAGAACCCGAGGACCATGGGTTCCACTATCTAGTGGTCAATCCAATGGAAATACCCAATGACTGTTAATCGATAGAAACTAGAAATTCGTTGTTTGAGTAAGTGGAGTTTTTTCAGGCTCAGCAGTTGATTCTTTTTTAAGTAGAAGTGATTTTGCAGAAGCAAGGCGTTTCTCATATTCTTCATAGTTCGAGATTGCTGATGGATTATTCACTGGGAAAGGCAAGCTTTCAACTACTGTTTTTGTTAAGTCATGAACAAAGAACCGGCCTTTTGCTGTCACATGTTGTCCGTTTACATTTCCTGCCAGTTTTAGCAGTGCGAGTACAATCTTAATGCTTCTTGGCAGTCTCTGTATCACATTTGGATCTAATCGAAGATTATACAGTTCATGTGCAAATTTCCGCCAATACTCTGAGGCTTCATCAACAGTTGTTTGAAAAGCATATGCTTTACCATTCTGAAGCATATCCAAATAAAGCGCTAACGGCGGATTCACCATTTGTGATTCACCTACCTTGCTAAACGCTGCAGGACCAAATCCCAAGTAATCAATCACTAGCTCATCTCGCGCAGAATCATAGATGTGCTTGGTTTTAGAAAAGACCCACACGTTTTCACGGAAATACCCGTAGGTCTCAAGGATTTCTCCTGCTTGTTCGATGAGGTTAAACATGTTCCGTGAATCCATTTCGGGTGTCACGCGAACACCAGGAATCTCCATAAACGGGTATGTTGTAATCTGTTGGGGATCAATGGCTCCTACCCGATCAACATCAAATAGAAAATCTTGGTTCGATTGTTTTGGAAGGCCCACCATCAAATCAACGTTCACTGTGAATCCCAGATCCTTTGCAAAGTTGACTATGGATTGAATGTGAGCTTCATCCGCCTTTGCCCGATTCACGTGCTTCAAAGTATCGGGTTTCAAAGATTCAACACCAGTGCTTATTTTTTCAACACCCAATTCCCGAATTTGTTGAAGATACGTAGGAGTAAATTGAAGTGGGTTTCCTTCCATCCCGATGTTTGCCAAATCTACATGCTTCCGGAGGGCACCAAGAATACGTCCAATTTCTTGGGGGGTTAGTAAATTGGGTGTTCCGCCGCCGATGTATACCCACTCAACCTTTCCACGTACACCTCGACGATGTATCTCCTTTTCAATCGCTTGAAGGTATAGTGCTTTGAACTCCTCACGATAAACGACTTTATGAAATGGGCAGAATGCGCAGAGCTGTTCGCAAAAAGGCACATGAATATAGATTCCGACGTGGTCGGTAGCGATTTCATCCCAATTCATGTCAGCGAATATGAACTGAATTTTTGAAAAGCTCTTAGCTAGTCGTTGGTTTGCGATGCGGCTAAGCATGGTATTACTCTCAGACAAAAAAGTAATACTGGCATCATATAAATATTACAGTACTACTATCCAGCCCACAACTGAAGTGATGCCCCATGTCAAAACCTGGTGTTGCCCGAATCAGCATCTCCCTTCCTCCAAGCCTACTCGAGGATTTCGATCAAGTAACGTCAAATATTGGGTATGACCGATCCAAAGCTATTCAACAAGCCATGCGCGATTTCATCTCAGAATATCATTGGGAACTAGATTCAACAGCTTCAGCCGTTGGAACTATCACGATTATTTATGGTCATGATGTTCCTGGGTTGGAAGGTGAACTTACAGCAATACAGCATCAACATACAACACTCATTTCTTCCACAACCCACATCCATTTGGATACTCACCACTGTTTGCTTGTGATTGTGGTGAAAGGTAAAACAGCGAAAATCAAGGAGTTAGCCGCTCAACTCCAGAGCCTGCGTGGCATCAATCAGTTAAAGGTTACAAGCATGAAAGAGGAGACCTCTTCAAAGCACCAGCATTCCCATTAGACTTCTTTGCTGTACCAACACAATAAATCGTATACACCGCTCGATATTTGAATTGATGAGTTCTTGTTGGTTCATCGTTGTTTGCCACCGAAATGTTCTTGAATTTCTGGTTCTTTTTGTCGTCGAGGGTTCGGTATGAGTAAGCAAGAGAAAACTAAGCCAATTGCCTTAGACGCCTATGAAGCCATGGCTGAAGGATTCAATGCTAGGATAGAAACTGCACCATATAACGCCTTTATCGAACGTCCTGCCATTCTATCGCTTCTCCCAGATCTCAATGACATGCATGTACTCGATGCTGGATGCGGGCCTGGATTTTACACAGAACTTCTTCTAACAAGAGGGGCGACAGTCACAGCCATAGATATTAGCCCCAAAATGATTGGTTTCACAAAACAACGAGTTGGAAATCGCGCAACTATTCATCAAGCAAACCTTGAAGAGCCTCTCGATTTCTTAGCCAATCAATCTGTTGATGTCGTATTCTCCTCGCTTGTACTGGATTATGTTAAGAACTGGAATTCAGTGTTTATAGAATTTAACCGGATACTCCGAAATAGTGGATATTTCATTTTCTCCACAGAACATCCCTTTGCGAAATTTAAGTCCAGGGATCATCCTGAGAAGGAAATTCTAGCAGAGAATTATTACAAAACAGAATATCTGGAATTCTTTTGGGATTCTTTCAAACTACTCGTGCCGTCGTATCGCCGACCCCTAAATGCTTTTTTTGACTGCTTAGACAAATCAGGGTTTCAATTTGATAAACTAATTGAAACGCAACCCACTGAAGACTTCAAACGTAACGATCCAGATGGTTACGATAAGGTTTCGCGGAACCCGACCTTTCTGTGTATTCGGGCTCGGAAAGTTCTATGAATTCAGAAGCTGAACCACTTGTTTCACGTCAGCCGTTGGATGCTTGCAGACATGATTTATGCAGACATAGGTAGTGGCTTTGCCGTTGATTGCCTTGTAATCTTTGATGAAAGGCGCGAGTTCTATGGTAGCTTTCGCCCTCTCATCGGTAGGAATGAGGAGTGTAACTTTGTTTGGGATGAACTGGTCATTAATGGCTTGAACCATTGCTAGTGTATCCGGGGCATCAGGTTTACCAACGATAACGATTTCATGGCTTGGACCAACTGCAAAATCAACTGCACTAATCATGAGTGTGAAACCAGCAGGTGCACCTAATATATCTCCAGAAAAGGCTCGACCGGTTGCTGTGGCTTTAGCTTCCAACTCGGTGTTCGCAGTCATTCGACTTAAGCGGAGTAAATTCAGCATTGCCACAGAGTTGCCTGAAGGAATTGCTCCATCGTATGTATCCTTCTTTCGTACTAGTAATTCTTCAGCGTCACTTGCTGTGAAGAAGAAGCCGCCATCTTGTTCATCCCAGAACTGGGTGATTAGCACATCGTTGAGTTTAATGGCCTTTGCGAGGTACTCGGGTTCAAGGGTCGTTTCATAAAGTTCTAGGAGCCCCCATATCATGAAGGTGTAATCGTCGAGGAATGCGGGAATGGCTGCTTCACCTTCACGATACCGATGGAGTAATTGCCTATCTTTATACAACTCCTCGAAAATGAACTTTGTTGCTTGTTTTGCGGCATCTGCGTACTTGGGTTCGCCAAGAACACGAGCAGCTTTCGCGAGTGCGGCAATCATGAGTCCGTTCCAGTCAGTGAGGATCTTGTCATCTTTATGGGGGTGAATACGCTCCGCGCGTATCGCAAATAGTTTCTTTCTAGCGCTCTCCAACAGCTTAGTTAATGGCTTGTCTGAAATTGGTTGCTTAAGGTGTGGAATGTTTGTGCCCATTCGTTTTCCCGTGGCTTCTTCTACGAAATTTCCGTGTGATTCGAAGTTATAGGTTCGTAGAAACGCTTCTGCTTCTTTCTTCGATAAGATATCGCGAACCTCTTGCTCAGACCACACGTAGAACTTGCCTTCCTCTCCTTCGCTATCCGCATCTTCTGCCGAATAGAATCCTCCCTCAGGGCTAGTCATATCACGAAACACATAGGTGATTACCTCATGAACAGTTTGGGCATACTCCTCTTTCTTCGTCGCTTGGTAGGCTTCTGCATATGCCATAATCAGCATGGCTTGGTCATAGAGCATTTTTTCGAAGTGGGGAAGCAACCATTTGGGATCGGTGGAGTAGCGATGGAATCCAAATCCTACATGATCAAAGACCCCTCCCAATCGCATTGCTTGCAGGGTGTTTTCGACCATACGTAATGCGTCTCCGTTCTTTGTTCGTTTCCAGTATCGGAGTAGAAACAACAGGTTATGTGGTGAGGGAAATTTTGGACGAAAACCAAAACCGCCATACTCTTCATCAAATCGTTCGTGCAACCGTTCATACGCCATTTCTAAAACGCCTTCACCTAATTCGGCACCATGTGAACCCGATGCTGAGGCTTTGAGGCTCTCTTGGATGTTTTTCGAAATGGTGTCTAATCGTTGGCGGTCTTCATTCCATAGTCGCTGAATTTCGGGAATTAGTTCATCCATCCCCATTCGCCCAAACCGTGTTTCAGGTGGGATATAGGTCGCTGCGAAAAACGGGGTCTTGTCTGGTCGCATGATAATTGTCAATGGCCAGCCCCCACTGCCTGTCATCATTTGGGCAACTGACATGTAGAGTGAATCAATGTCTGGGCGTTCTTCTCGATCGACCTTGATGTTGACAAAGGCATCATTCATGAGTTTCGCGATACGGAGGTTTTCAAAGGATTCCCGCTCCATCACATGACACCAGTGACAGGTGCTGTACCCAATCGAAAGGAAAATGGGTTTGTCCTCTTTCCTCGCTTTCTCAAAAGCCTTCTCGTCCCATGGGAACCACTCAACAGGATTGTGCGCATGCTGTAACAGGTACGGGCTCTTTTCATGAATGAGTTGGTTGGTGTACTCTTTCACTTTCTTTGTCAAACTCTC
>JAEOTD010000096.1 GCA_016839995.1 Candidatus Hermodarchaeota archaeon | reverse complement strand
ATCTTCATTGCCAGCATAATCAATCAACCGTTTCTGCTTTTCAACAGGCTCACGTTTTCCGGGTTCAGGGGGTTCCTCCTGAAATGGCTCAGATACTGAGTTTGAAAGGTATGAATCCAATGCATGGGATTGCTGGCCTGGAAACTCAATATCCATTGGAAGCAAAACTTGTTCAAATGCCATTTCGAGTTTGCGAATGTAGTCGGGAATGTCAATTTCCTTTTGGGTGGCCATTCGCGTAGGTTTGACAGTAAAGGTTCGAGTGCCATACCGAAATGGGGAGACTTTAACGAACCCGACTTCCTCACGTTTTTTCACTTTTACACCCGCATCGGCCAGCTGTTGAAGAGCTTGGTAGGGTTGGGCTAGCGCGGCTCCCTTTCCACGTTCCTTATCCGCTTTCCACACCTTCACCCGGTATTCCAGTTCCTCGACAGAAAACTCTCTTCGACGGAGACGAGTAATTTGGTGTTGCAGAATCTCGATAATCCGTGGAACTGCTTGTGCCAGCTTTTCAGCGTTATCAACCGAAGCCAGCGGCTTTACTACTTCTAAGAAAATATCGCGAAATCGAGCAGGAGTGCTTGACTTTCCCAGAGTTATCCCTTTAATATCAGGAGTACCATCGAGGAAGACACCAAAATACGCCTTCTTTGCTGAACTGAAGACACACATAGGATACACAACATCTACTGCGAGCTGTAATTTCAACTCGTCTTTGACCTTAGCAATTAACCATTCAATATCTCGTTTTGATGGACGATCGAGAAACAGAGAATCTGTATCACCATAGATTGGTCGCATTCCCTTCTCAATGGCAAAGTCCCAGCTGGTCCGTAAGGCCCATCGCCCGTAGGCCATCATGGATTCTGCGAGGGGTGGACTAGCAAGCCCTTTAATCCGTATTGTGACTCCGCCACTACTCACCAGAAGGAATTTGAGAAGGTCAGAGATGACTTGTGCTTGACTTCGTTCTTTACCAGGGATTTTTGTTTCCCGACTCTGGGGTTTGTACCAGTGAATTCGGAGATCCTTGAGCGCTCCAATGAGGGCACTGAAAATCCCTCGCCGATGTATGCACACATAATGGGGCTCATCGGGAACTGAATTTGTCCGACAATCGTCGTGATCACAGTCCATAGTTTCGTAGGAGAGGTTGTATTGGTCAATGAGACTTGGATAAAGAGATTCAAAATCTAAGACCGTCATGTGATAGTATACACCGGGTGTGGGAGCGATGGTTAATGCCCCTTCAACACGGTGGGGCGTATGCCCCATCTTCAGTTCCTCTGGATCAGGAATAAGAATCCCTAAACGACGATAGCAAGAGTGAAGCATGGAGCGAATCCATTCTGAAACACTACGACTGGTTAGCGCTCGCATGAAAGGGATATTTGCGATTCGGGAAAGCATGACACCCCAGAGTATCCGGGCGTCATCAAATTTTGAATCCAGTTTCAATTGATCCCGTGGTATTTGAGGAATCGGTTGGATGGTGTATCGAAAGAATTCTTTCAGGAATTCGAACTTGAGTGAGTCTTGATTCGCAATTTGGGAGAACCGTGAGTTGAACGCTTTGAGCTGTTTTGCTGGAACGCGTAAATCAAGTTCAAAACCTGTATTGGTTCGTCTATGTGGGCATCCAAACCGTTGTTCTTGGTCGTAAACGTAACTGAGGCTTGGGCGTATCTGTCGTTCCCATTCACGTTGTGTTCTTGCAGTACTGGATGCTGGAACCTGTGCAACCGTGATTACCTCATTTTTCATTAGGTCTTTTCGTTTTACCCCGTCACCAAGGCGCGTGGGGGTGGCGTAGAAGTATGGAGAAAAATCGGCTTCGACGGTGACAAGTGTCTGAGCTGGCGTTTGAAGGAAGGTTTGCTGAATCTTTTGTTCATCTTCACGGTATTGTGTATCCAACAACCAGTAGAGGGTATTTGACATAATCAACGCCTCAGACACATCATTGAATGAGGGCATCCGTGAGCTTTAACTTTGTGTTGGACTAGATGTAGATGGGGAGTATTGCAGCCATAATCCAAGCGAAGAGGATGGCGTTGAAGAGGATAGCGATGTAGAAGCGGTTGCTGAGTCGATAAGACCAGGCAAGGAAGGTCGTTGAGATTGCGTACATTGGAATGAAGATCCACAGGAAAAGCAAATAGAAGCCCATGAATCCTGAGATGAAGGGACCACCAAGAGCAAAACTAACTCCTGTCTGGATCGCGAGAACCAAGGTCAAAATCAGCACTTTGATTATTATCGCCTTACTTGTCCACCAAGTCTGGGTTTTTATCCAATTTCCTTTGGGTTGTGTACGAAGATAGCCCATCACCCATAATCCATCTACAAGGAATATGGGAAGGAATAGAAGGAAGTAGAGAGGAACGAAGAGTGCACGTAGGGGAGAGAGGGCTTTCATGAATGGGAGGAATACTCGAAAGTCCAAAGCGAGGAACAAGTCAACAGGGACAACCCAAACATAGAGCCAGGCAATCCCAATGAGACCAAGTAGAAATCCAAGACCAACGGTTTTGAGTACTGCCTTGTAATCGCCTTTTTCTTTTCCATTAAACCCGCCAAAATCATTCCAAGTGAGAGTTCTATCGCTTCGATTGAGGAAGCTTTTGATTCCAACCAAAATTAGGAATGTTACTAGTCCACCAATAAAGAGGCCTAAAATCACTGAAAATCCCAGGCTTTGAGGATATGAGATTGGAAGATCCACAATGAGCATGGCAAATAAGCTTACCAACCCTATAAGACCGTAGATGAGACCAAATCCTAGATATTTCGGTGTTTTTACAAAGTATCGAGAGTTGGGAGGATGTTGAATTTGTTGGAAGAAGTTGAAACTAATCAAAATAGTGAATAAAGCAAGAACCGAAAGGATCGCACCAAGACAAGCAAATATGCCACCTAAGATCCAAAGTGGATATAGGAGATTTTGGCTCGGAATCCAATAGGCGTCTGGTGACCCTTTGAGACTATACATGAGCCACTCAGTGGTTATACTGATGGCTGTAGCATCGATGGTTTCGAAGAGATGGTTTGTTAACGGAAGAACAACCATTCGGGCTGTGCCTGAAGTATAATCCCCATAAAGCTGTCCAGGAGTCACCGGAGCGGAGGTATTGAAGGGATCTGCTAGATTATTCAATAGTTCGGGTACATCAAAGAGTTCGTCATATAATCCTACAACAAAGAGCATGTTACGTGGATTGGTTGCGTTAGCCCATGTTGACAAGCCTCCACCTCCCCCACCTACGAGGACAAGACCATCAACATGAATCGACGTATCGTTGAGGGCTTGGATCTCAATACCAGCACCCATACTATGACCAACTATACCAAGTGTACTAACATAGGGTAAACTATCAAGATATTCTAGGGCAACAATACCGCCTCGATCGGTTCCAGCACCAACACTTGGTCCTGAGTTGCCATGACCCACAGCATCAATGGTCAGGACTACAAATCCCCGGCGAGCAAGTTCTATGCCAAATGCCATAAGCCACTCCTTGGATTGAATAACACCATGGATTACGACCACGCCGGGAAGGGGATTACCTGCGGTCGCCGCAAGCGGTCTTTGAAGAATTGCAGAAATTGGCACTCCTTCCGAAGTATTGAGAGTGATTTCATTGGCTTGGACAGTGCCAAAGTTATTCTGGGCACCCCATGCCATGGCGATGCCACTAATCATCATGATAATGCTGACAAGGAAGATTACATAACGCGGACGGAAACGCCCCATTGTTATCACCAAAAGTTCATGAACGCAGTTCTTATTTTGGTTCTATTATTATTTTTTGTGAACCACCAAGAATTTGTTTTTATACCAGAAAACCCTGCTTATGATTACATCGAAGAATGTAAGGAGTATGCTGTCATGCAACCGCTAGAATACCTTGTGAAGGAGCATCGTCTTATTACTAAAGCTGTAAAAGTAACTGAAACGTTTCGTGATGAGATGAAGGTTGGAACCCCCATTAGGCCTCGACGTTATTGGTGGCTGATTGATTTTTGGAGCACTTATGCTGACATCGTACATCACGGGAAAGAAGAACAGTGGCTGTTCCCTATAATTTTGGAACACGAACCCAGCTCGGAGTTTGGTAAGACCATCGATAAACTCGTCGAAGAGCACATGCACCTCCTCGCCTATATCGCAGAATTACGCCGATTTGCCCGCCCAATGTTTACAGACAATCGCCCAGCACGAGAACGTGTGATTCAGTGTCTTGACAACTACATTGATCTCATCCAACCACACATCAAATTAGAAGACGAAGAACTATTTCCGATGGCGAAAGATCTGCTTTCAAAAGCTGAAATGGATGAAATAGCCAAAGAGTTTAAGGCAATGGATACACGAACGGGAACAAAAGTCCAGTCATATTACAGTGACCTTGTGGATAAACTCATGGAGAAGTGAATTTCATGGCAAATGACCGTCTGATAGAACTACTCGAAACT
>JAEOTD010000010.1 GCA_016839995.1 Candidatus Hermodarchaeota archaeon | reverse complement strand
GGGCCTGATGGCCCAATTCTGCTGCAGGACCACTACCTGATGGAGCAGATGGCCAACTTTAACAGGGAGATGATTCCAGACCGCCAGCCCCACGCAAAGGGTTCCGGGGCCTTCGGATACTTTGAGGTGACCAAGGACGTCAGCGCTTATACAAAGGCAGCCGTGTTCCAACCGGGCACGAAGACCGAAGTGTTGGCCCGATTCTCCACCGTGGCCGGCGAGAGCGGCAGTCCCGATACCTGGCGGGATGTGCGCGGCTTTGCGCTGAAGTTTTACACCACAGAGGGCAATTATGACATGGTGGGAAACAACACCCCTGTTTTTTTCGTACGCGATCCTATGAAGTTCCAGCACTTCATCCACTCCCAGAAGCGCCGTGCGGACAGCGGCCTGCGCGATAACGACATGCAGTGGGACTTCTGGACGCTTTCGCCTGAGACAGCCCATCAGGTCACCATCTTGTTTAGCGACCGTGGGATTCCCAAGAGCTATCGGCACATGAACGGCTACTCGAGCCACACATTTATGTGGGTCAATGCCAAAGGCGAGCGATACTGGTTGAAGTATCACTTCAAGACAAACCAGGGCATTGACTTCCTCACCCAGGAAGAGGGTGACCGGATTGCTGGTGCTGATGCTGATTACCACCGCCGCGATCTGTTCGAGGCGATCAAGCGGGGGGATTACCCCAGTTGGACCCTGAAAGTCCAGATCATGCCATTCAAAGAGGCTGAGACTTACCGATTCAACCCCTTCGACCTGACCAAGGTGTGGCCCCACGGAGATTACCCGTTACACGAAGTGGGCCAGCTGACACTGGACCGTAATCCGAGCGATTTTCACACTGAGATTGAACAGGCGGCGTTCGGGCCAAACAACCTCGTCCCAGGAATCGGTCCGAGCCCGGACAAGATGCTTCTCGCCCGTCTGATTTCATACGCTGACGCCCACCGAGCTCGTCTGGGGGTTAACTACCAGCAGATTCCGGTAAACCGACCCAAAGTACCAGTAAACAGCTACAGCAAAGGCGGGGCGATGCGTATTGACAACGTCTCAGATCCTGTCTATACACCCAACTCAAAAGGTGGCCCCAAGGCCGACCCTGAGCGGTATCCCGAGGTGGCCATCTGGAGTACCAGCGGCGAGTTCATCCGTGCTGCCTACACCAAACGCAAGGACGATGACGATTTCGGTCAACCAGGCATATTGGTGCGCAAGGTCATGGATGATGCGCAGCGCGACCGGCTGGTGTCCAATGTGGTGGGGCATTTGAAAAACAGCGTGTCTGAACCCGTTCTGCAGCGAGCCTTTGAATACTGGCGCAACGTCGATAAGGAAATCGGCGACCGTATAGCCAAAGGCGTGAAAGGCGGATAATCAGCTCGCGAACGCGTTCGTATGAATGTGGTTTAAGCAAATGTACCGCAACATTGTACCCCGAATGCCACTTAGGCCTCGAGATCTCCATTGATGAACTCATCTGGCATACAAATTTTCTAATCTATGGTTTTCCATTGATAAGAAACACTCATACTAACACCTTGACGGAAAAGTTAACACGTGTTAGAAACACTAAACATCACCGTTTTCCGGCTAAGGTAGTCAATGCTAACACGGAGTTGGACAGATACAAAATACCACGTGTTAGGTCACTACCAAATTAATACGGGGAGTTCTGAGATAAAAAGACCCTCTTTGAAGTTTAGTCTTTAGTGAGCTGTTCATTCACCCATTTCTTCTGTTCCTCAATGGATTTATCAGCGATTTCAATCAATTCTGAAAGTAGTGGTTCTAAATTTGTCAATCGAGCAATCCTATGTAACTCATGTGTTTGAATTTTAGGTTTCATCCGAATATACACTGCAAGGGCATCTTCTAAATCGCGTGGTGAACCAAACTTCAGCTTATGAATAATGAAAGCTTCCGGACTCACTATTATAATTTTAAAATCTTCGAGAGGTAATTCAAGCGCAGTGTCTAATGTATCTTTGTCCTCAATAGAAAAATTACCCTTAATATCTAAGCGGGTTGAAAGTGTTCGGTGGAAAATTGTTGCATGGGATTTTTCCTTGAATGCTGCAAGTAGGTCATTTTCGGTGATTTGGAAATCATTCATACAAAGGTACTTGCAGAAGTCATTGATTTCAAGTTCTTCATGATCGATAATTAAATCAATATCTTGTGTCGATCGTGGATAGCCATAGACTGAAACTGCAATCCCACCAACAATAACATACCGAACCTTTCTTTGGCGAAAATATCTTGTAACGATTCTTAAAATCTCTAAAAAGTCGGGTGGTTCACTCATTTCCTTCCCTCTGAGATAATACACCCTCAAGCGAGTTGTACGAAGCCAATCGTGTGGCACATTCAATCCAAGTAATACCTCGACGTAGCATTTCAGTTTCTGATAACTTACGAAGCAAAAGCGCTGTTCGCGTTAAATCACGAAGTCTGCCAGGCGGCATTCGTTGACACATATCAGTGATAATTGAACCCATGGCATAAAGTTCTCCTTCTACCTAAAAAAGCCCGCCTTTAGGCAAGTAAAAATACCTAACACGTGTTAGAAACACTTATGCCTTGTTTAATACCGTATATATCTGGGTAGGGCACGGCAGCTTAGACCGTGAACCCAGTTGTGGAGAGCTTGAGCACCGAGGAATACGCTGCGAAAATCCGTGCATACCTCCGAGAAGCTCGGAAGAAGAAAGACCTCCACGATTTTTACACCGCTGGGTTGCTTTACCAACGAGCTGCGAAACTTGCGAAAAAAGTGAATCGATCTCCGCGGAAATATGTGACGCAGGCGTTGGCTTGTTTTGAGATGCAGGTTCAAGACAGTTTGGGTGAAGAGGATTATTCGAAAGCTGCGGATACCCTTGAGAGAATCGCCAAGATGTATGAGGTTAGTGGTGACACTCAACTAGCCGCGGAGATGCGATTGCAAGCCAGTTATCTTCGACTACGGGGCATCGAAGCGATGGTTTCCTAGCCTTGAAGTGAAACCGTTTCCGCTTCTTCACTTCGCTCACGAATAACAATAATGAAAATGAACACTAGCCCAAGTGCGACAAGTACATCACCGAGTTGGTGAAGGAAGAGCGATTCAATGGTGATGACTCCTAGAAGGTTAGTAAAGCACGGTATGCCCGGACCAATACTTGAACATCGGAATTGTGAGATGAAGGCAGAGTTCATGAACACGATGGCGATCCCTAGGCTGAGAAGACCAATGAGACCCAACGTAACAAGGATTGGCCGTCTGTTTAACCAATGGCGAAGACGAGAAATTAGATGAAACCATTGGATCTGAACATCTTGGCTTTCTGGTTGTGGGCTTCGATTGAGAAGCAGAGTATAGCCCATGAGGATCATTCCCAGGATGAAGAGGAAGATTCCAAAATAGTGCCACATATCTGGAAAGATTCGGAAGTAGGGAAAGAGTGACCATTGGATGACAATGCGATAGCGAAGAGCAAAGATTGCTTCGTCAAGGCAAATCCAAACGGCGAAACTAATGAGGAAGAATGGGATGAAGGCTAATGCATAGAACAGCCAATCCTGTTCAACGGTGCGTATACTGGTGATCCATTGTCGCCAACGGCGAACCCTTTCTGCCATTAGATGTTTAACCTCCCCAGCTGTGATAGAAGTCCTAAAACGACTTTGATGGAACTGATGGAAGCTGTGAATATTAGCCCGTAAATGACTAAGAGGTTTCCAACGCTATGAAGGAGTAATGGTGGTATTTCTAAGGTCAGAAAGACATAGATGTTCGAAGGGAGAGTCCCCTTCAGATATTCCCCTTGGTAGAGGAAGGCTTGGTGCATACAAAACCACACACCCATACTCGCTAGAAACAATCCGAGAAACCCAAGGATTTTGAACAGGTCCGAATGAACCAAAAAGTATGCAATCCGAGACTCATTCCGATGGGACGGCGCATCATCTCTTTCAGTGATAACAATCGTGAGTGTAATCGGTAAATAGAGCAGCACAAGTCCAATCGAAGCTAATACAATCCCGATGTCATGCAATTGTGCCAGATTAAAGGCGGGAAACAATGCGATTAATTCCGGGGGCAGATACTGACCGAAATACAGTTCCAAAAAGGCTCGATCAAGAAATCCTTCAACACTAATGAACACTAGGAGAAACGCAAAGACACTTAACCCGATAAAGCCCGCTAATAATTTGCGTTTTGAACGAAGCCGGTCTCTTCCTAGTAAAGCGTCTTGAATCGTCTTCTACCCTCCCTTACACTAACCCCTTAGTGGAAGCCGTAATCAACCGCTTAATGATTTTCCGTGTTATCCAACCTGTTGCTACACTCTCAGCAAAATCCAAGCGGTCAAAATACAATCGAAGCTCTTTCACCAACGACTTCTCATAAATCAGGACTTCCGCCTGTTTGGATTGCACATGCCGTCCATCATAAAGAGTGCCGTTAACCACGAATTCTTCAAAAAAGACGTTACCTTCCACCATTATCACAATGGGATCAAAGGATATTGCACTAAGATGCTGAAACATCCATTCCAACCATTTTCGAGCACCCTCATGACCACGAAGCGTGAGCCCAAAGAGTTCAATCGTACACTCCTCATCAAAAAATGGAAGAATCCGATCTACGTTTCGGGTTTCAATGGCATCATCAAAGTCTTTCGCTGCTTTCAAGATTGATTCCTTCGTTTGCAATAGGTCACACCACCTACTGATATCTAATAATTATCAAGACAACAAAGACTTTTCTAAAATATCCTCGAGGTAACAAATAAGCCACACAGCAACGTTTTCACTTCAAAAAGATGAGAATGGATTGTGGGCGCCCCACAATCCAATGGATCCCAATTTAGCTTTGACTTTTTCGAATGAGATAACAGACCAAAACAAGGATGATGACTATGACTAAGACCACGGCAATAATGATTAGCCACTCAAGGGGGATGGGAAAAACCGGAGCCAGAAAAAGACCCTGTCGGGCAAAATAGATATCATGGTCAATTCCATTCCGGCCATCGGTCCAGACAATGCACATATCACCATTCGGAGCTGCCCGCATGGTAAAGTAATCACCGGGTCGACTGAATGCCAAAGAAAAGCCAACTTCGGTGATACGTTCATCAGTTGAAAACGATGCGCCGCCGTCTGTTGAATAGCTGTAGTAAATGTCGAATTGCCCACGTCGGGTATCTAGCCATGCTACGTGGATTGTATCGTCTTGATCGATGAACATTTCGACCATTCGTTGATTACCGGTGATCCCGCCATTATAATCGTTAACTTGTGTTGGTGTGTTCCAGTTGTATCCGCCATCAGTTGATTTAATGACATAGATTTCTTTGTTGTCAGTGAAGCCAGCAGCATAGGCTACGTAGACGTTCTGAGCACTATCAGTATTGACGACGGTGATGAGATCAACTTCGTCGTAAATAGGATTTACTAGGATGCTTGGTGACCAGGTAT
>JAEOTD010000095.1 GCA_016839995.1 Candidatus Hermodarchaeota archaeon | reverse complement strand
TTCTAGTTTCATCCAGGCAAATCCTGTAGCGTATGGACCACAGAGCCATTTGTATCCTGTACTAGTAATACCATCAACTGGAATCTTGGAAACATCAAACGGGATTGTTCCAAGACCTTGAGTGACATTGAGTAAATACATCACATCGTGTTCTTTGCAGATGTCACCTATGGCCTTTGGATCAAACTTGTATCCAGTGAACGAATCAACCCACGTGGCACAAAGAACCCGTGTACGACCACTAATGGCATCAAGAAGATCTTCAGGCTGCAGGAATCCTCTATTAGGTTCAATCTCTGTTACTGTGATGCCATGTTTACGAAGGTAAATCCATGACAAGATGCTAGCCGGGAAATCACCCTTGACTAAGAGAACCTCATCACCTTTTTTGAGGGGAATGCCGTTTGCCCATAAGTGAATACCATGGGTAGCGCTGTTACCCAAGATGATTTCTTCTGCAGGGGCCCCGATGAGCTGTCCTAAAGCAGTTTTGAGTATTTTCGGAACTTCAGAAAACATCTCAATGTCGATTTTATAGGGTTTGGTATTCAACTTGATGACATCTTGTGCAGCTGCATATGCTACTTGAGGCATAGCTCCGATTGCTGACGCATTGATCCAAGATTTCTCGTGAAATGGTCCAAAATCGTCTACAAATGACGGCATGAGGTCATCTCCTAGGTCAAACCTCAATGTGTCGTTTTCGATATTTATATTCGTTTTATGACGTAGAATTCATTGATGGGAAGGGTGATTTGATGAAATTAGTCAGTGTAATCTTCGAGAGGGCACCAATCAGGAAGCGTGAAGCCTGCTTTGATGAGATCGTCAAAACTGATGATGAATTTTGCTCCGGTAACCAGGCTAGGGTGCGTGCAATGAAGGGCTACGTTTCCACTGCCTGATTCACCTTGGTTACGGACATAGGGGCATTCGATACAATTTTCGACGACGATGAGTTTCTTTTTGGTTTCGCATTCGGTCATGCTATTCACTTTCTAATAGCCTTCTAATCGTGTAGGCGTGGACTTCCGTTACTAAAATGTATAGGTATTGCTATGGTGACCAGCAAGTCCGGTTGCTTTTTATCACACAACCATTCACCTGCTCATATTACTAGAGGAGCCAAGTCTATGCCAAGTGTATTGGATTCTATCAAAGTGAAAGGCATGTTCTTCAAAAACCGTTTAGTGATGCCACCCATGCAGGGAGACCATGCCACAGTTGAAGGCGGGGTTACTTCGAAGCTTATTGAGTTCTATGAAAAGCGAGCAGAAGGATTAGGCCTAATCATTGTTGAACATAGCTACGTGAATCTTCATGGGCAACTGAGTAAACGCCAACTTGGTCTTTATGACGACCATTTGGTTCCTGGTCTGAAGGAATTAGTAAAACGAATCCAACCTTTCAATACTCGCATAGTATTGCAATTGAATCATGCGGGAGGGAAAGCCCCCTCAAGATTGGGAATTGAATCAGTATCCGCTTCTCCAATGGAAAGTGCTCGTGAACTGAGTGTGGATGAGGTTCGGATGCTTTCATACACCTTTGGTCGCGCCGCTGAACGAGCCATGGAGGCAGGTTTTGATGGCGTGGAGATTCATGGGGCCCATGGGTTTCTTCTGAATCAGTTCTACTCACCTCTTACCAATCATCGCACGGACGAGTATGGTGGCAGTTTAGAGAATCGTGTTCGTCTTCCCTTGGAGGTAGTTCGGGAAGTGAAAAAGAAGGTGGGAACACGGCTCCTCCTGTATAGAATGGGTTCAGTTGATCTTGATTTTATGGGAACCCAAATTGAAGATTCACAGTATTTTGGAAAAGCGCTTGAGAATGCTGGTGTAGACATTTTGGATGTTTCAGGTGGAGTATGTGGTGGAGCTCCAAGTACATTGGATGTACAAGAAGGGTTCTTTGTTCCTCAAGCTGAAGCCATTAGAGCACATGTTGATATTCCAGTGATTGGTGTTGGTGGCGTAAAGACTCCCCAATTTGCTGATGACGTTATTCGCGATGGACGGGTTGACTTCATAGCAGTGGGTCGTGCACAACGCCAAGATGCCGATTGGGCTATCAAAGCAGCGAAATATTTGAGAGCACAATAGGAAATGAGTATGTCTGAAATCTCGCCTTTGCTGCAGGTAGGATGAATTTTGGACTTGTCAAGTGGCTGCATTCAATAGCAACTAAGTAATCCAATTGTAACAACTTGACAAGAAAACTGTGAGTGCTCTCTATCCGAGTACAGTTGTAAAGAAGAAAGGAAAAGAGGAGGCGAAAAACTCGTCTCGTGAAGCATTCACTCCTTTTGCTTTATTGGTTTACGAATTAGCAAATGTATGATTGCTAGAAACACTGCAATAATTGCAAGAACTCCTGTCAACACAAATGCCAGTGCATAACTTCCGGTAAAGTTAACAACGAGTCCTGCGGCAAGTGCTCCTACTATCCCAGCGACGCCATAGGCTGTAAAGAGGACTCCATAATCGGAACCGAGGTTTTTCGGACCATTGTAGTCTACTGTCAAGGCGGGGAAGAGAGCGAAATTGCCACCGAAACAGAATCCAATTAAGGATGCAACGATCATGACAATAATCCAACTCGCGAACGTCATGCTAAGATAAGCGAATCCAAGCATTCCAATTGATAAGAGTATGAACATAAGAATCATAGTGGAGTATCGTCCCATTCGGTCTGATACGGCACCCCAAACGATTCGGCCAAGGGCATTGAAAATTGACATGACACCGACGATGATGGCAGCTATCAGTCCCCAGGTTGGCAGGCTAGCTGAGAATGGGTCAATGGCAGCTGCAGCTGATTTAACGTTTCCTAAGGTCATGAGTCCCGCAGTTGCTGCAAATAAGAACATGAACCAGAGTAGCACTAATACGACTTTGAGATTCATTCCACGTGGATTATATTCCTGTCCTTTGGCGTCATTTGTTCCTATTGGAGGTACATAATCTGGTGGAGTCCATCCAAGGGGTGGATTGGACAAAAGTTGGGAACCTGAAACAACAAGGACCAGATAGATAATCCCAAGAGTGATGAAAGCACCACCGACAAGGGGAGTGATTGTTGGTAATTCTAGGAGCCAAGTTTCAATGTATCCCATTACGAGTGCACCAGCACCGAATCCGGCGACGGCGATCCCTGTGATGAGACCTTTCTTGTCAGGAAACCATTTGACGAGGGCTGCTATCGGGCAAACGTAGGCAAAGCCGATTCCAGCACCTGCAATAATTCCATAGGTGATTACGAGCCAAATGGTGCCGATGAGAGCATTACCTTGGCTGATGATATCAACAAGTCCTGCTAGGAGGTAGCCAGCACCGAGAAGGACACCGCCAATTGTAGCGACTTTTCGTGGTCCAATGCGGTCTTGCAACATGCCTGCAAGAATCATTAATGCTGCAAAGGAGGCTAGACCCGCAGCAAAAGGTAGTTGGGTCCATAGTGATGGCCAGCCATAGACGCCTTCTCGAAGCGCAGCTTGAAAGATTGACCACGCATAAATTGATCCAAGGCACACTTGGATGATGAGGGCACCTAATACAACAAGATACCGACGAGAGCTACTGGATTCTTTTTCATCGGACATTACGATTCACATTCAGGGAATTTGCTAACAACCCAGTATAAGGGTGAGAGGGGCACACTTGAAATCCGTAAATAAATGTTCGGCTCCTTCTACAAAAAATTCAAAAAAAATTTTTTTAAAATTAATGAAAATCAACGAGAGGAATTGGAATTATTTAAGATATAGGATTCAGTTGGAATGAGTAAGTTCTTCTCGCGAAGCTGGAAGATTCCATTTAGTATCTCAACGGGATTTTCTTGAATCGTTTCTAGATAGGTGTTCACGATTTCTGAGAGGTAAACAAATTCTCGTTGTTTAGATATTTCAAGTGCTACGAAATGTAACCGACTTTCAAGATTTGACAGGGATACATCATCTGATTTTGGTTCAACGCGATGGGGGAAAAGGAGCGAAATATGAAATA
>JAEOTD010000094.1 GCA_016839995.1 Candidatus Hermodarchaeota archaeon | reverse complement strand
GACAAGAATGACCAATTATCTTTCAGAAAAAGTTGGTCAGAATCCGATTTTTTGCTTCAATGGGTAGTATTTGTCTAGATGTATTGCCAATAAATTTAGTTGTTAGCTAAATGTACAATCATTGAGGGTGCCCGCCAAAAGATAATTTAAGAAGGTCTAGTCAAAAGGGAGTCGAATTTCCAGCAATTGGGCGAGACTGGTTCCACTATGTTTCCCGTATTAGCCACTATCCTAATCATTGGTTCTGTAATTCTGATGGTTCTATGGGAATTTCGACCACAAATTGATGAATATATAGTTCCTTTCTTCGTTGATTTGCTTTCGGTTTCTGAAGAGAAACAAACCCAATCTCCGATTTATCTAGCAAGTAGTCGACTCGAATCGGAATTTCGTCTGCTACTTAAACGGGCTAATAAAATTGCCTGGCTTGGTTCTCCCGAAATGCAGAGCAACTCTCTAAAACCACTTCTCAAAAAAATGGATGATTCAGCTCGCTTGCGAATGATTCTCGTTGAGCAAAAATCCCTCGAGAATGTCAAAGAGCTGGTTAACAAGTTAGATTTGTCTGTCGAAATAATCAGTCGCCCTCGCATTCATTTCAACTTAGTTGTAACGGAGAAGAATTTAGCGGTGAGTTCCGCAGCTTTTCCATTGAAGGTTAAGAATCCAGTTCATGTGTTAACCCTCATAGCATCTGACTCAAAGATTGTCAAAGATGCTCAACAATATTATGCGGCTTTCTTTGAAGGGGCTAGTGACTATCCGAAGGATGACCAAATCTATACCCCCTCATCAGAATTACCCCGGAAATCTAAAAGCGCCTTTGTCAACACCTCAAATGGTCTAAATGATTTGATGTATGGATTGTTATCCTCAGCTAAGAACTCGGTGCTTCTTGTATCCCCTTTCATTACAAATGGTGTTGCTGAGTTTTTACTTAACGTAATTCCCCGCGAAGTTCAAGTCAGGTTTATCACTCAAGTGGACTGGCGTAATTGGATTGAGGAACGATCTGACCCTGAAGCACTTGAGATGCTATTATCTGATCGAGTTGTAATTGATGTCTGTCCCAATCTAGAGGCAAACTGCATTGTAGTCGATAACCAAGCAGCAATATTATCTTCACAGAACCTAACCACACAAAGCTGCTTTTTCAGAGATGAAGCAGGAATTTTCACACGTAACAAACGTCTCATTGATGACGTACTCCAACGAATCGAAAGTTGGAAGCCAATGCATCGGTTCACCATGGAACTTCTTGAACAAGAGATTGCAAGCTTTGACTCATTCCTTAAGAAAGAAGTCGCTCCCCCACACACAGTTCCTGAACAACAAGAAGCAGAACCAACCACAACAGATGATGGCGAACCCTTAGCTCCTACGCTCTTAGGCTTCTCTTCACTAACCCAAACAGAACAAGAAAGCAAAACGGGTCCTACCCAACAAGAACCCCTCCTCCCCGCCACTCTTCCAGGTGAGCCTGAGTGGATGGAAGACATCGTCTATGTTGGAAAGAAACGAACAGTTGAATATGTCCGAGCGTGCCAGCATCAACTCAAACGCAAAGGATCCGTTACTATTCGCGCTCGAGGACGACTTATTTACCGTGCAGTGGATGTTGCTGAACAGTTACGGTTGCTGACGGAACGAAAACTCATTATGTATAAGAACTCGATCAAAATCGAAACCTATTATCCCACCGGAAAGGAAACCAAATGGGGAGGCATAAGCCAAATCGCAATCACTCTCCATCAAAAGAATTAGCTGCTAACCTTTGTTTTTCTGTCTTCAAGTTAGAATATATGTCAAACATCTTATGAGATGAATCTTTTTTAATCTATGAGTGGTAGGCAATCAGTATTGGAACCGGTGAATACAATGAGTGCCCGGCAGGTTGTTCTTGATGGTGAAACTCTGACAATTGATAAGGTCGTATCAGTTGCACGAAACGGAGTCAAAGTAAAACTATCCGCAAAAGCTGAAAGGAAAGTTCAAACCGCAGCCAAATCTGTTCAGCAGTGGATTGATTCAGGGGAAGTCATCTATGGGGTTACCACAGGCTTTGGTCCTTTTAGTGAAGTTGTCATATCTGATGATAAGGCCCGTGCACTCCAACGTAACCTAATTATTAGTCACGCTGCTGGGGTAGGGAAACCCTTGTCCACGGAAGTTGTCCGAGCTGCAATGCTCCTGCGAGCAAATACTTTAGCGAAGGGTTATTCGGGGATTCGTCTCTCAACTCTGAAACTTCTCATAAGTCTCATCAACGAACGAGTGCATCCAATTATTCCTGAAAAAGGGTCTGTGGGCGCTAGTGGTGATCTGGCACCATTGTCACATATGGTTCTTGTATTGATTGGCGAAGGAGAGGCTGAGTATAAAGGAGAAGTCCTTACGGGAGCTGAGGCGCTTAAGCGTGCAGGATTAAAACCGGTTGAACTTGGACCAAAGGAAGGGATTGCACTCATTAATGGCACACAGATAATGACGGCGATAGCCGCCCTCACGACTGCTGATGCACGAACTCTTGTTGCATCTGCTGAAATCGCCGCTGCGCTCACCATGGAAGCCTTAGAAGCGGTATTGGATGCCTTTGATCCCCTTATCCATCAAGCTCGACCTCATCCCGGTCAACTACAAACCGCTCATAACATTTCCACTCTTCTTGCTGATAGTTCTCAGGTTATCACCTCCCGTGAAAAAGCAAAACTCGCACAGGATGCCATGACAAAATTCCATAACGCACTCACCACTGAATCCGAAGACCATGAGATAACAAAATCAATTTTACTACAGACCATTCACACTGTCCTCGCCATAGATAATCAGATTGCTGTTGAACCTCCAGAATCCATTGCTCATCTCACTCAGAAACGAACCCAAATTCAGAAACATTTCGAAACCTTAGGTGTAACAAAGGAAGCCTTCGAAGCAGCCCTTGATGCCGCACGAAAAACACGACGGGTGCAAGATGCATACTCGATTCGATGTACTCCCCAAGTGTTGGGCACTGCTCGAGATGCCGTAACCTATGCTGAAAAGATAGTGTCTATTGAAATTAATTCTGCAACTGATAATCCTCTAATTTTCCCTCAAGTCAACGCCTTTCTTTCGGGAGGAAACTTCCACGGGCAGCCTATCGCCGCTTTGATGGATTTCCTCGGAATCACCATCACCAGTATCGGAAGTATTGCTGAACGCCGCATTGCTCGCTTAATCGATGACAAACTCAGCAATGGCCTTCCCCTCTTATTGATTCATCCGAAACTCACAGACCAGGGTGTTTATTTCGGGCTAGGGCTTGCCCAGCTAACAGCCGCCGCCTTAACCGCTGAATGCCAGAAACTAGCCACCCCCGCAAGTGTGCGGTCCATTCCCACCGCCGCTAACCAGGAAGATCATGTAAGCATGGGCACAATCGCTGCCCGTCATGCACGGGAAATATTGTCCAACGTCCAGCACATCATCGCGATAGAATATCTCTGTGCCACCCAAGGCATCGATATCCGTAGATTCTCAAAGGATGTCAAATTGGGTCAAGGGAGTCAAATCGCCTATGACTCCATTCGTAAAGCCATCCCACGATACACTGCTGATCAACCCCAATCAACCGATCGGTTAACCCAAGACTTCCTCTTACACCATGACATCAACCGAATCTGGGAACTCGTTCATTCTGGTGAAATCGCAAAGTCAGTTCACCAAGGACGAGTTAAAGTCCAGTTCTAACTCCTGTGCTTCTCTGGATGCAAGAAGGCTTAGAAGCTTAATTGAACCTTTCTGGTCTAGCCTTTGATTTTCCGTCGACGATATCGGACAAAGGTAATGATACCAATTGAAAGGAGTAGGCTTAGGACAATCGCTTCAACAGGAAATCCGGGGATTGGTGGTGGAGGCGTGGTGTTAAGGACAGTTACGTTAATTGAGGCTGTTGCCTGGTTTCCTGCGGTGTCAGTGACCGTGATGGCAATGGTGTGTGCACCATCACTTATCGTAGTACTATCCCACGAATACTCGTATGGCGAAGAGGTGAGTGTAGTAACTACGATGCCATCTACGGTAATGACAATGGAAGCCACTCCACTACCGACATCATTAGCATCAATTTCAATCGCAACCATACCTGTCAGGGTTGCATCATCATCAGGCGATGTGATGCTACCCACCGGATCTGTATTATCGACAACAGTGTAGCTGTAGTAACTGCCACTATTATCATCCACGACCCAGTTTCCAGCATTATCTGTGGCATTGAAGAAATACTCAACGAGTGTACCATAGGATTGAGCTGGGATATTGGCCGTGTAATGTCCACTTCCTGCATCTGTCATAAGGACTGTCGTAAAAGCGCCAGTGCCACCAGTTCGATAATAGAACATGACTTCCTGAACTCCGCTTCCGACATCGGTCACATTACAGCTTACCTG
>JAEOTD010000093.1 GCA_016839995.1 Candidatus Hermodarchaeota archaeon | reverse complement strand
TCCCAGATGAGGATTTCTTCGTCTGCGTGGAGGCAGTTGCGGCGTTTTGCTGCGTGCCAGAATGGGTGGGCGTAACAGACTCTGAGTGGTGTGAAGCCGATGATCCGGCCGATGATGCCTGCTGATGTGTGTGGGGCGAGGCCGACTACGAGGTGTCCGACGAGGTCTTCTGGTGTTTTTAGGGAATAGTATGGGTCTAGGTTGTAGACTTGGACTAGGAGGTCATCGACGAATTGTGATACGCGGTAGAGGTATTTGGCACAATCGTAGGGTACGACGAGGTCTTGGATTTTAAGTTCGAGAATCTGGTGTTCGTTTTGTAGGGGTTTACCTGCTATGTCAAAGTGGTATCCTAACTCGGTTAACTTATCTGGAGCTACTTTTACTTCACAAGGTTTGAAATGTGTAAGGGGGGCATCGGTCATATCAAATCGGATTGTTCCGTCTTTGTAAACGAACAGGTCATAAGTTGCACGAAGTATTGCCTTTTCGAGGAGTTCAGGGGTTTTGTTTTTGCTCATTAATCCCTTGACACCTTTGATTCGAGAGGGTAGTTTCCCTCCCAATTGGGTGCGAGTTCGTTGCAGTTCTTTTTTAATTTGGATATCCATTGGGCCATAGGTATTTGTAGCGGCTCCACATTTTACGCATTTTTGACCCTTGCTAGAGGAATTGCAGATTGGGCACCAATATGCTTGAGTGGTTTCAATTTGACAGTTTGGACACATTTGAAGGAATGTGGTTTCACCGCATCGTAGACATAAACGATGATTAACTTCAACCGGTACAACCTTTGTCTTCTCGGCTTTCCTAATATCTCTCATTGCCCCTCCTGCGGTACCAACGGGGTATATGCCATGGGGTGGTGGCGACATTTGACGGCGTTTTGCTTTTTCAGGGCGACCGATTCGTGCCCCTATATAGAAGGTGCCTTTGGGGTGAAGCAGAATTGACCAGTTATCCTGTAAATAATCTAATGCGTCACCTTCGTCGTACTCAGACGTAGGGAATTTACATTTGTTTGATCCTTTGAACATGGCGAACAGGATGGGAGCAGATTCATAGAACCAAACTTGATTATTTTCAATTTTACAGGGCACACAAAGAGTATCGATAATTGTTTCGATTTCTTGATTAATAGAGCCATGTAGTGCTACAATACGCGTATTTTCCTGCGTTGGAGTCAGTTCTTGAATCCAGTCCTTTAACACCATTAATTGTTGGATTGAAAGGTCTTCCCAGAAATAGAGATATCTAGGATGAAGAGGGGTCTGAAGAGTTGATGATATGATTAGTGCTTGCCAAGGCGTCGGATGAGTCCGAAATGGTTGTGATATTAGTCGATTGAAGGTTGGTTTGTCGATTTGCTCAAAGAGTTGTTGGCGAATTTGAGGAGACGCGTTATGATATTTGTTTAGTGTTTCTTGAATCCACCATTCAGGGCAGTATCCAGCAGGAACAAGTAGATGATTGTTTTCACGAAACTCTCCGAATCCAATTAGAAGATCTCCTAAAAAGAGAATTTGTGCAACCGAGTCACAGATTTTCTTTGCTGTCTCAACAGTGTCTACCCGTATGATGCTTCCATCATGTGTTTTTACAATAGGGCCATGAATAGTATCTACGGGCATTGCAATACATCCTTTTCCAGGACGTTCTGTGATTAGTTGTGTGCCACAGGCAATGAAATTATCAAGAAGCACCATCGTTGCTGGATGAACTCCAAGAGCTGCGAGTCCAGTATTTCTTGAGCGACCATATCGGACACGGAAGCCGCCTTTTCGTGAGGGGTATGCCAACACCGGGCGCCCTGCGATAATATCCTCCAAGTATTTCTCTTTGGGTTGAATTCGCTGTTCAGCCTTGTCTTCATCTGACTCTTGGGGAGTTAGATTCTCAAGCCAGTCCCACCCGGATAATGACATTTGTGCAACTTGATTTGCTAACTTGTGAGCTTTGCCAAGAATGCTGTCGTTTAATACGAGGATTGCGCCACCTCGCAGTCGGTTTGTTTCCACCCCAGGCAAGTCACGATAACCAGTTACTTCTACCTCTGCCGTAGGTTCGCCAGTTACTTCAACGGGAATGTTCCGAGCAGCAAGACGCACCTCCTCAGGTCGTGAGGGGTATTGAAGGTGAGAAATGCGGTTGTATAAATCGACTTCTTCTACATACCGTTCTACATTCTCATTGGATGGCTTATATCGATCTAAATCGAGTTGTTGACGAATTGCATCAGCTACAATCACTGTTTGAGCGGCTTCAGTTCCTCCAGCCGCGCGGATTGGTCCTGCGAAATAGACTGCTAAGTATCGACTACCATCAACGTTGGTTTTTATCTGCACAGTGGCAATCCCTTCGATTGGACCAGCAGTGATACCTTCGGTCAAAATCGCCAAGGCCGTTCTGATTGCTTGCTCTGCCGTTTCTTCCAGATTTCCTCCAGTGGTTTGTGCTTCTTGAATTATTTCCCGGGCAACTTCAAAGGCCACACTGTGAGCCGGTTTGGTTTCGCTTAAGTGTCGGATTCTCTCTGCCACTCCAGGAGGACCAACAAGCCCTTCAACTCGTCCAGCAACATCATCCGCGGGGCTTATTTCCACATTTGTTGTGGGATCTAATCCCTTACTTCGAGCCGCTTCAGCAACTTTCGCAATCCTTTGGACTTCTTCACGAATCGCGTTGACATATGATTCATGATATTCCAATCAGCCCATCCCTCCTACGAGAAAAAGTACAAACATGATTTCAAAAAGTGCTGAAATCAATCCTATTGCAATTGGGTTTAATAAGTTGTCATCGATTGGAGGCGCAATTACATCCACCATTAAAAGCACAGACGCAGCGATTAACCCATAAATCCAAGGAATACCAAAGAGAAACCAAAGAGGCAGAAACGCAAGAAAACCAAAGATAACCCCTGCGATTGCACCCTCCCACGTACGATTCCCACGAATACGATGACGCCCAAATCGAATTCCAACAATAGCGGCCATTCCATCACCTATGGCTGAAACCATAACCGCGCCAACCGCAAGCCAGCCAGAAATCATCCAAATACACAATAAATGGAACCAGGTTAGTAGAACATTGCTAACGATATAGAGGGTCAAGAAGGTAATCATGGTTCCAACGGCAAAGTAGACATTGGCGCCTAATCGTGTTCGTTCACGAGGTCGCATGACACGATCAGTAATTCGTTTGAAAGGAAAATAGCCATAAACTCGAATTCTCGTGATTTCGGTTCCAAGGAAAAACACCAGAGTGATTCCTGTAAATCCAATGGAAAGTAAAGGGCCAAGAGGAATACCAAAGATCGCTAATCCGATTGTATTCACTAATGCCACTAGAATCATGAGTGAGTGGAATAGTTTCCGTTGAACCTCGGTAGCGACAATTGGAGTTGCCATTACCTTACTTGAATAAGCTTGTGACTCTTATGCGTTTAGGCAGACTATCGAAATTCCTAGATGAATCACTATGTGAATTCGTCGGTAGCCAACTTTCTCCTATTGGGAAAAGGCTTTAAGGTTTGATTCTTGTCAAATCTGCTTAACAGTCGCAGGTGAATCTAGTAAATGGCTGTTATGTCCCGCCAAAAACTCATTGTAGGATTCCTAATTGTACTTCTACTGTTCATTATTCCTCAGGCTAAAGGAACAACTCAGCAAGAGGAGGGACAGATATCAATCGTTTTTGATTTCAGCCATAATTCCACGTTTAGTGTCACAAAACGGAATTTTACGGAAGCCGTAGGATTCTTTACAGATTTACCTGAATATCAGATTCGAATTCTTGAAAATGGAGAATTAACAGCAGCTAACCTTTCACGGTCACACATTCTGGTCATACCAAACCCCGAATCTAATTACTCAGTGTCTGAGCTAGAAGTAATCTCTAATTATGTGAATCAGGGAGGTTCACTGTTTCTACTCAGTGATTACCAAATAGAACATAGACCCATTGGTAATCCATTTGCAGTAAACATGATCCTTCAGGCTTTGTTGGAATCAAGGATTCAGTTTACTACGTACACAGACGGTAACACCACAGAAGGTGATGCGATAATTGATACTGTGAATTCTCGAATTCATTCTCATAACGTCGAAGTAAATAACTCATATCTCTATTCTCAGCTGAATCGAGAATCTCTTATTGTGGGTATCGATTCACTCATTGTTGCAGGTGGTTCACTTACCACAGATGCAACCGACCTTATTATCTCAACAGGCGCAGAGACATCTGAAGCTGTAACACTGAGTGGAGATTTTGTCGCCACTCAACCAGGGTGGCTATCCGCGTTCTGGATTGGAAGTTCAAGGATAGTGCTCTGTTCGTCAACAACTATGTTTTCCGATACCACTTGTGTGGGTACGAATCAAAGCTGGTTCCAGTCCTTGGATAATTCTGTCTTATGGTACAATATATTCAGGTGGATGTCCTTGTACTTGATCCAAGATCCGACTCCAATCATGGTCTTTTTTGTGGTGTTGGTGTTAGTTGCAGGATTTGCTGTGTTTGCTTATTCGCTCTGGCGAACGAAACGTGAGTGAGGGACTAAATTCCGACCTAAAGTCAAGAGCCAACGTGTGATATCCCTGCGAGCCCGAATTTTGGATTCTTCTTCACCATAGTTTGTCGCAATTGGAACTTCTGAGATTTTGAATCCTGCTCGTTTTGCGTCAATTAATATTTCAGTTTCAGCAGCAAAGCCGTCATCTCTGACAGAAATCGCTTCTAATACCTCTTTTCGAAAGGCACGAAAACCTGATTGTGAGTCAGTAACAGGGACTTTGAAAAACACTCGTAGAGCTTGTGTGGTAATTAGATTGCTTAGCTTCCTAGCGAAGGGCATTTCTTCCGATTGGGTTGCGTAACGGGAACCCACTATGACATCAAATCCCTTGTTGATTTTTTCAATGAAGCGCGGAATGGAGTGGGGGTTGTGCTGCATATCACCATCAAGGGTTATGATGATATCACAAGCGGTTTCTACTGCATAATTAAATCCGGTTCGAAGGGCTGCACCTTTTCCCAAGTTTTTAGAATGACGCAGGACAATTGCGCCACTATCTTCAGCAATTCGGTTTGTATTATCAGTGCTACCATCATCTACTACCACTACAAAGGTACAATATTTCTGAGTTAGAGTCACAACTTGCTTGATAGCACGGGATTCTTGGTAAGCAGGAATTATACTACAGATTTTCATGAACACCAGCAAGAGAAGCTTGTTTGGAGAATTGATACGTACCAATGATAAAAATGAAAAACCTTACGTTTCAGAAGGCAAGTGGGAATTAGAGGATTTGGTGACCGAATTTGGTTGAGAGGCACAAATATCAACAAACTCTCCATACACGTCAACGGGTTCAGTAAGTGGAGTTATTCCTACTGTGGCTTGGACGTCACAGTTCCCACAGTGAATTGTCGCTTGCCCAATATTCTTGTTTAATTCCACACGAACAGCATTTCGTCCACACTTGGGACAGTTGAAAATGGAAGGAATCGTACGTATTGGACGACGTGGAGTAGATTTTCTTCGTCGACGACCCATGATTTTCACCATATCTGATTCTTAATGAGTATCTTAGATTACTGAAGTTAAGGAACTACATTACCTTTGGGCTTTTCGTTCGAGGTCATCCATTAACTGGTTTACCACTTCAAGTGGTTCGATATCTGAAACCTCATTAACAGACAGTTCAAGCTCGTTGGAGAAATTGTTCAGATTAATTCGACCAGATAATGTGATTTCCTTCCCCAGAAGCTTCTCTTCAACTTGAAGAACAGGTTCATGATCGTTTCCTGATTCTGTAATGAGCGTCTTGGC
>JAEOTD010000092.1 GCA_016839995.1 Candidatus Hermodarchaeota archaeon | reverse complement strand
TGGGATCACCTTCATGTCCTCCCACTCAAAACCGGGTTACTCCGTGAAGAATTTATAGAGGATGAATTCTTTTCTTCCGACCGAGAAATTCCTAAAAAGCGAGAAGAATGGAAAGAAACCTGGTATTGCGCTGAATCCCCACAACGAGGAGAAGTAGCTGCAATTTTATGCCCACCCTCAATCGTTCAAAAGGCTAGAGGTACGACATTTATCGGATTTCAGTTGCAAGTACCCCCTTTGCCTCCAAAGAAGAAAGTGAAATTACCAATGGTTCACCTAGTCGCCGGTTTAGGTACTTGGCAACACATTCGCCGACTTTGGCATTACTATTATTCTGATGAACCTGAAAAGCAACTCAAAACTGAACTTGAACCTCACAAAGTGATTGAACTGCGGACAGAACAGGATTCACTGCTCCATGAAATCAAATCAGAGGTTACTGTACCCGTACAGTTACATCATCTTGTACATCGCCCTTTTCATGGAACCCTCCGGTTTACTGCACCGAAGGGGTGGAAAATCACCCCACAAGTAACCAATTTCAAAGACTTGACCCGTGATCAGCCACTTACTGTTCCACTCACTTTGACAGCTAAGGCACAAACTCAAATGGTCCCAACCATTTTGTCCCTTTCTGCTAAGGTAAAATCGGACATTCAAACCTCGGAATTTACTATCCCTATTATCTTAGATCGAGCACCCGGGAACGTAGTAATCTCTCAAGGAACCGAAGAGGATCAAGAAATCTTCATTATCGATAATGGTAAATTCCTCCTCAAAATAGCCCCCGACTTTGCCGGAAGCGTATTTGCATGGATAAACAAAGAAACAGGGACAAATTACTTAGAATCGAATTTTCCCCAAGCTGGACCCAGGGTGTGGTTTAATCCCTGGTATGGCGGAATTCGCTTTGAACCATTTGCAGGGGATCAACCAGGATGGTTTCCAACTAAGCTTGATCGTGAGAAGTGGAGCGTCACTAAAACCCAGCGGAATAAGTGGCAGGGCGTAAAAGTCAGTGTTGTCCCAGATAAGGAGGAACGCAAACTCCGAGATCTGAAATTAGAATTTCAGGTTCTAACAAAACCCCAAAGCAACATCATAGCACTCATCGGTCGGATACTCAACCAGTCCAAAGCCCCACGACAAGTTCATCATCGTTTTCGAATTGCCATTCCTTCAAAGAAAACCACACCAAAATTACAAACCGTTATTCCCCGTTGGACAACAACTTATCGCCGAAGGCGAGTGAAGACCCATGCTTGGCCAACGACAATAAAGCCCTATCTCGGTGTGGAACATGGACCGGATGATGGTACCTTCGTCTTTGCCAAGAAGCTGTCTCCACAAACAGAACTCTACCTGGGAGACCTGAACCCCGAATTCATCTTCATTCAAACCGAGGAACTACTGAATCTTGGACCAAAGGAAACCATCGAACGAACTGGATTCTTGGTAGCTTCTCAGTTACCTTGGAAACAAGCAAAGGCCTATGGAGTACTTTCAAAGCTCCAAATCTAAGGTCAAGTTAGAGTAATTACCCCTGCTTCATTTCAGCTGAATAGAAGTTAAACCATCGTTCGATGGTTACTGGTAGCCGCCTTTCAGCCCTCACATTATATGGGGGAGGTGGTCCCATGTCCTCTTCCTTTTGTATGGTATCAAGTGTTATCCCTTGGACGAGTTTGCCCTTCACCCATTCTTCCAGTTGCTTGAAATAAGTGAGTTGTGTGTGGATTTCCGCTTTACCACATAGAGGTCCATGGCCCGGCACTATAGTTTCAACGGGCATTTCAAGAATCGTTTCGAAGGCCTTGATCCAATCTGGAGGGTTATTCGTTGGGTCACCGGCATAGGGATATTGTTCACAGAACACCAAGTCACCTGCAAAGAGGATGTTTTCTGGGTGGAAATAAATCGTGGAATGGCCTACTGTATGTCCTCCTGTGTGCTGAATTTCTATCTCCTTGTCTTTTCCTAAAAAGATGGAATTCTTGAAGGTTTGTGTGGGAGTTATGATGGTTAGATTTTCGAGTTGACGACTGAAGGCGGGTTCCGTTTCAGCATAGAACTTCCGCATTTCTTCAATGCCTTTAGGAGACCATTGCTCCTTTAGTAGTGTCGGGTAATGTTCTACCATTTTCTTGGAAGCGATAAGAGGGCATTCTTGGAATTCTTGCGCACCAAGGACATGGTCGGAGTGATAATGTGTCAGAATAACTTCGGTGACCGGGGTTCCGATTTCCTTCTGAATGAGCTTACGAAATTCCCTAGCGAGCACGGGAGTCATTCCAGTATCAATGACGACTAGGTGGTTGGGAATTCGGATGCATCCGACATTACCATAGGTTGATCCGTCGACAATAGCCCATGTGGATTTGCTAACTTGTTCAAGTTGCAATTGTGACAGCTCCTTACATCTTGGATTGGTTGTGTAAAGGGTAGAAGTTGCCTTTAGTTCTTCAGCTTTAGTAAGATGGTAAGATGTTAAGAGGTGTTGGTCTTCAGTTATGAATACATAGCAGCAATGGAGATTTACATCATGTCTAAGGTTTCCCGAAAACGTCAGCCCTTTAAATTCCAGATTATGGATTTACTTCCTCAGATTCCTGTTTCAGCTGGAATTGCGGACGAGTTCGCAAGTGAAGTAGTGAAAAAATCAACGGAAGAGACACCACCAGAGACCATTCGAATTATGATTTTGGATAGTCTGCCGCAAACGTGATGCACCAGCTGCGGAAAAACTCCCATTTCGGTTTGAATTTGTGGAACAACGCTTAGCCGATGTGCAGCTTGAAGCTGTAGGACCGGGCGGTGAAATCTATGATGAACAAGCCTTGAATGAGCTTTTAGAAGCTGATGAAATTACAGCAGCAGAACTTTATTTTATAGAGGGGCGAGAAGGTCGTGCGTGGCAACGTAAAGTAGAGCACTTTGATAGAGGTTCTACTGAGCTAGCTCGCGATGACCGATATAAAGACTGAGAACCAGCCCCCAACACAGAGAGACCGTCGGAATAATTGCTAGTTGTCTTCTGCAATCATTTCAATGATTTTAAAAAGTTCTTTAGCTCGTACAGGCTTTACCTGGAACACGGTGGCACCCGCTTCCATGGCTTCTGAACGAACAGTTTCATCAGCACTTACAAAGACAATTTTGCTGTACGCGCTGATTTCTTGGATAATTTTCGTTGCACTTATCCCATCCATGCGAGGCATACGGTGATCCATGATGATGACATCGGGTTTGGGATCCATTTTCAAGAAGAGTTGGACTGCTTCATCTCCGTCGAAGGCGGAACCGATGACCTTGTGACCCTTCAGCGTGAAGAGCGCCTTGTAGATTTGATGAAGGTTCTCTTCGTCATCAACGATGAGGATCGAAGCCATTGAATGCACTGTCCATTTCACTTTGCTTTTTGATGGTGTCCGCTGTAGGTGTTGCAGTATATCCCCGCAAGCGTTGTCCATGGATTGCTGGGGAAAATCCCGTTAAGAGTGTTGCGTGTGCCATTTCTACATAGCCGCTCTGTTTCGGTTTCTTCATTAGCACTTACTAACGTTAGGTGTCTGAGCTGGACTTCGATGGTTTGGGCGATTCTTTATTGTTGCCCTTTTGTTGTGTCGGGGACCTCATATTACTTGGGATGTTTCTTGAACCGCTGTAATAGGAGAGCATTGGTAACAACACTAACACTGGATAATGCCATGGCGAGTGCAGCCCATTCTGGGCGAAGGTGTACGTAGGGGTATAATGCTCCTGCAGCAATTGGTAGAAGAAGGATGTTGTAGATTAGGGCCCAAAAGAATCCTTGACGGATTTTTGATACGGTCTTTTTCCCTAGCTGTACTGCGGTTACGACATCGAGGAGATTATCACGAACCAAGACGATATCACCAGCTTCAACGGAAACATCAGTTCCGGAGCCAAGGGCGATACCGACATCGGCTTGGGCTAAAGCTGGGGCATCGTTGATCCCATCCCCTGTCATGGCAACAGTATGGTTCTTGGTTTGGAGATTTTGTATTTGTTGGGCTTTATCAGCTGGAAGGACTTCAGCAATAATCTCGGTTATGCCAACCTGTCGGCCAATGGCTTCAGCTGTCCGTTGCTTATCCCCAGTTAGCATGACGACATCAATGTTCAGTTTCTGGAGTTTTTCAATTGCCAAAGCAGAATTGGGTTTGAGAGTATCAGCTACAGCAATTAGTGCGAGGAGGGTTCCGTCCTTTGCGGCAAAAATTGTGGTTTTTCCATCCTTTTGCAGCTGGGCAAGATGTGGTTCCAATTCTCCGGTGTCTATTTCGTTTTCCTGCATGAAGGTGTCGTTACCTACAGCGATTGTGAAGCCGGTGATGGACGCTTTGACACCTTTTCCAGTAAAGGAATCAAAGTCATCGATTTCGAGGAATTGAATATTGTTTTCTTCAGCATATTGCACAATGGCATTCGCTAATGGGTGTTCAGAGTATTTTTCCGCTGTTGCTATTAGTGTCAGGGCTTCCCTGGAATCAATCTCCCCTGCGGGAATAATATCTGTCACGGTTGGTTTTCCAGTGGTTAAGGTGCCAGTTTTGTCAAACACCATTGTGTCTACTTGAGGGATGACTTCTAGCCCTTCACCGGTTTTTATCAGAATACCGAGTTGCGCACCTCGTCCAATCCCAACCATGAGTGCAGCAGGGGTAGCCAGTCCCAGCGCACAGGGGCAGGCAGCGACCAATACTGCTATGGAAAAACCAAGAGCTGCTATCCAGCTAAGTCCAGGATACCAAGGTGTATAGGTGATTAAGGCAAACCAGACACTAAACACAATGGCTGATAGGAGAATAATGAAGGGGACGAATTTCTCGGCAATGGCATCAGCTTTGCGTTGAATCGGAGGTTTATGGGTTTGGGCCTCTTCAACCATGGTGATTATCTGTGCAAGGACCGTATCGGATCCCACTCGTGTGGCTTCAATAACTAGGATTCCTGTCTCGTTGATTGTGCCTCCCACCACTTCGTCATCAACTTTTTTGCTGACAGGTATTGATTCTCCAGTAATCATGGCCTCGTTCACCGAAGATTGGCCTTCTATGACATATCCATCAACAGGAACCTGAGCTCCAGGACGAATAAGGAGTCGATCTTCCACTTCAACATCTTCAGTGGGGATAGTGATTTCTTCGCCATTTCGGATGACAACGGCAGTCTTGGGTTGTAGATCCATGAGTGCCCGGATTGCCTGAGAAGTGCGTCCTTTGGCAATCGCTTCGAGTGTTCGACCCAGCAGGATGAAGGAAAGTAACATCGCTGCTGATCCATAGAATACTTCCTGACCGGGAAGGAGAAATGTTGCGGCGACGGAATAGAAGTAAGCGACACTGGTACCTAGCATGATAAGGGTATCCATGTTCGTCTTACCGTGTCGAGCAGCATTCAAGGCAGATTTGTAAAAGGGATATCCACCGAAGAACTGGACAGGAGTCGTTAGGAGAAACAATATCATTATTGGTGTAATTCCTGGCGGGAGATAAGGTATAATCAGCCAGGGAAAAAACGAAATCACTACTATAGGCAAAGTGAAAATTACTGCGAACGTAAGACGTAATGAATAATAGCGGATTTCTACTTTACGGGTCATAGCTTCTCGATCGATATCAGTATCCATTTCCGCGACAATGTCAAACCCGATTGTTTTCAACTGGTTTCTGACAATCTTCAGAGTGACTAAGACTTCATCATATTCAATGGTTAAACGACCAGACATTATATGTTCAGTAACTGAAAGAACGCCTGCAATATCTGCAACTTTTTCTTTGATATACGACCACTCATCTGATCGTGGTGTTGGCGATAGGGTGAGCGTCATTGCAGCTCTTCTTGGTGTATACCCTGTTGATGCCACGGCTGCTTCCAGATCTTCGCGTTTCACTTTATTGGGGACAAAATCGATTGTCGCTTTTTCTTCAAGGAGATTCACTGAGGCCTTCGCAACACCATTCTGTTGAAGCAGGGCTTTCTCAATCGTTGCGACACATGTCGCACAATGCATTCCTTCGATGCGTAAAGAAAGGCGTTCAGTTTCATTTTCCTTGTTGTTCTGTTCACTCATTATCTGTCACCTGGCTTAGCCTCATTTGGAGTTTTGATGCTGTTTCCGATATGCAGCTGCACAGTGGTGGCAACAAAATGCCACTTGATTTCCGTCAACTTCTTCGATGTGGGCTCCTTCATAGACTTTACAACCACAGCTTGCACACACCTGTAAATTCGATTCAATTGCGGCCGCAGTAATTGACGCAAATCGTTCAAGGAGTCGACTTACTGAACGACGCCCTTTGCTTGTAAGACAATACTCCCGTCGAGGGCGTTTGCCCACTGGTTTATCCTCACAGGTAACAATACTTTGTTTCTCAAGATGCTGCAAGAAGGGATAGAGGGTTCCTGCGCTGAGTGTTCGTCCGGTTCGAGCATGGTATTTCCTGATAATGCCATAGCCATGGATTGTACCTTCATTTAATACTAGGAGGATGTAGAATTTTGCTAAATCATCCAAAACGGCGTCTAGTGGCTTTTCACTCATGTTTTCACCGGAACCCCTGTTTTTTGTAACAGTTTGGATATATCCAATTCGATATATTAATATAAGGGTTCTACAAGGGCTATCAAAACTAAAACCACATAACAGGTGATTTACATGGCAATTGATCCAATCTGCAAAATGAAAGTCAACGAACGAACTGCAAAATGGACGTCTAAGTACAAAGGAAAAACATACTACTTCTGTGCACCCGGTTGCAAAGTGGAATTCGATAACAATCCAGATAAATATGCATCCTAATCTTGGGGCGATTTTTTGGTCGAATCTTTGTCCCTAGGTTTGTTCTATTGGGATGAAGATTCGAAATCCAGCCCCTGTTTTCCCAGATTTTGTTATTAATTCAATGGAGCCGCCGTAGGCTTCGAGAACTCGCTTACTAAGGTTTAAACCTAAACCGCCGCCATTGGAAGTTGTACCTCGCTCGAAGAGTTTTGCTTGAAGCTTCTTTGGTATTCCTGGTCCGTTGTCTACTACATCAATTTGAACCAGGTTCTCTTTTTGCACGATTTTTACAGTGACTTTGGGTTTCATACCCGCATGTTGGGCGGAGTTCCGAAACAGGTTAATAAATACCGTTGGAAGAAGACGCCCGCCAGTCACCCGTACACCCTTGAGTTTTTGTGATGCACTTACTTTGACTGAAAGGTGTTTGTGAGTCCGCATAGCTTGTTTTGCTACACGATGGATGAGTTCCACAATTTCCTTTTCTGCTTCTTTGTCTGGGCGCCCAAAGATGTTGAGAAGTCGAGTCATCCGGTCTGCTGCAGCTCTGGTGGCCTCGATGAATTCACTTAGTTCTGAATCCTCTGAGATCATCATTTGTGCAACTTCAGTCGTACTAAAGATAACCTGTAAGTCATTTCCAAGGTCATGACGTAGCAGGGACGCATAGAGTTCGAGGTCACGATTGGTGTTTCTTAAATCGATTTCAGCGAGTTTGCGATCATGGATATCTCGGACAAGCGAGTAGAGGGCAACGACTTCTCCATCACGATAGACTTGTTTACTGCTTACTTCTCCCCAAACTCGAGAACCGTCTTTGGCTACGAATGGATATTCAAAAGTGCCAACTTGTTTACCGGCGAATAATCGTTTGGTATTCTCTAGAGCTTGGGGAAGGAGTTCTTCGGGAATTAGCCCTAAGCTGGGATAGAATTTGCCCTTGAGTTCGTCGGGGTGATATCCCAAGTGGGTTTCAATGGATGGTGAGACGTCTATGATTTTCAGGCTGGTGTCAAAATGTAATAGCACGTCTGTGAGGTTTTCGAAGAATAGGCGATACCTTTCTTCGCTTTCAGCGAGGGCTTCTTGGGCGTGTTTTCGATCTGTGATGTCCTCAATGGTTCCCTCATAGTAGATTACTTGGCCCCGTGAGTTTCGAACTGCACGGCTACTGAGGCGTACCCAAATGCTTCGTCCATCGAGACGTTGGAATTGTGCTTCAAACCCTCGAACTACGGAATCCTGTGCAACCTTACGCTCCCATTGCCGTCGGGCATTCGGATCCACATAGAATGATGAAGCTTGTTTTTTGATGAGCGATTCTTTATCCGGAAATCCGAGCATGTTGACAAGGGCAGGATTTGCGTCAAGGATTTCCCCAACCCCGGGTTTGGTTCTGAAAAGACCAACTGGAACGCTTTCAAAAAGATGACGATACTCTGCTTCGGCTTCCTTAAGTTTACTAATATCGGTGATGGTGGCCATGAGATTGGTGGGAATTCCTTTTTCATCCGAGATGAGTGTGGCAAGAATATGAACATCGACAAGACTTCCATCACTTCGATATCGCGAATATTCTCCACTGAAAAATCCATGGGTCTGTAGTTGTTCCATGATTTGTGGACCGATTTCTTTACCAAAATCTGCTTTCATTGCATCGGTACCAGTTAGGTCCGTGGTATCCGGTTTTCCGAGAATATTGAGATACCCTTGGTTTGCATAAATAATCTGACCCTTCAAATCAGTTATTACAACCCCAAGGGGTGAACTCACAACGGCCTTTTCCAGTAAGCGTAAAGATGCTTCAGCCTCTTGACGGGCGGTAATATCACGCATCACCGCAAGCATAGCTGGTTTTCTACCATACTCAATAGAACTTACACTAAGTTCGACAGCAATAGGTTCCCCTTTCTTTGGAACAATCACTGTTTCGAAGATGAGTGAACCTGTTTTTCGAAATTCTGTTTTACGCTCAGGAATCTTAATTGATTCCTCAGGGAGCTCAAGATCTTCTGCTATCAACTTGAGTAGTTCTTTTTTGGAGTATCCTGTTAATTCTGAAGCTGCACGATTTACTTCAATCACATTACCTTGCAAATCGATAATATACATTGCATCATTTGCATTATCAAAGAGTGATCGAAACTTCCTCTCGCTTTCACGGAGATCCTCTTGAATCCCTTTCCTTTGAGTGATATCAATTCCGATGCTGAATGTTTCTTCTAACTCCCCTTGTTGGTCAAATTTCGCCGTATTGTGCCATTCTATTGTCTTGAGTTTGCCTTTCTTTGTGACCAAGTCGTTTACGTACACTGAGGTAGTTTTTGTTTCTAAGAGACTGTTAAACACCTGTCGAACTTCAGAACGTTGATCTTTTGGTATGAGTGTAGAAAAAATGGATTTGCTCAAAACTTCTTCTCGTTTGTACCCGGTGAGTTTTTCACACCCTTTGTTAAAAAGCGTAATCCGACCCTTTTTATCAAGTCCGACAATGAGCACTTCTGGCATTTCAAAGATTGTTTCCATCGACTCTAATGGGAATTTCTTTGATGAGCCCCTTTTTGTACCTAATTTGGTCTTAGATGAAGGCAAAATTGTCCACCTGGAAATGGCAATTTACGGAGAAGTGACTGTTTCCCCAACCTCTTCTCTCTTCTAGACCCTTGGAATTAGGGATAAGTGTCTTTCGTAGGAATCACCTCCCTTCTATCCCAAATTGCGAAAAGAGAAAACCCAGTAAGAATGGGCTGTGGTTAATCGAGGAGTGCTTTGAGATGGAGTTTGTGTTTCCCGAGTTTACCCTCGAAATTAACCGCAGTGACCTTGACAAGGCCAGGGACTTGAACGGCTGCCTGAAGCGCGGCGCGCATACCGTCAAGCACTGCATTCTTGCTGAGACCATTGAGCACGATCTCAAGTACACTGTTAACCTCGGCTGGAACAAGGGTATTGGGTATATGCTCTCGTAGTGTGGGGCAAAGCCGCACATTCGTTGAGGCTTTCAGGAAATCATATTTTGAACCGACTTGGCTTCCACTACGGCAAATGCCACCGGGAAATGGGGCAACGCACCCATCAACACCATGAATTGCTTCAACAGCAGCTTCTGTGGCTTTCAATGTGGCTTTGGGTGTTTTACCCATCAGAATGAGATTACCGCCCCCTACGCCTTTTCTGATACCGAATTTTTCTTCAATTACGAACTCACCCTCGATGACAGGAATCCGCCAAGCTAGGAGTTTGTCTCCGACCCGTTTTCGATCTTCGAAACCATCACCAAAATAGCGGAGTTGATTTCCAACATCAACCCACTCTTCGGCATCATCTAAAGCATTGTAGACGTTTGTAGTTGGGCATGTGAGGATGCATTGACCTGTTCGTTTTCGAAGTTGTTTTGCCAAATCCTTTGATTTCAATGCGGCAAAGAGCAAAGTGATTCCTGGACGTTTGTCAGGTGTTTCGGTCTTAGGGATAACCCGGTCGATGCCTGCTTCCACTTTGCATTCGATAACAGATGTGGCAAACCCAGCGGCAGAGTACGCACAGGTTTGTGCCCATTTCGCTGTTTCAGCAGTCATCAGGATACGGGCAACTTGCATGTCGAAGGCTTCAGCGAAGGTGTCTTCGATTTCTACTCCATTTAGTTCCATTGTAAAAGCCCCGTTTCAGAGTCGTTATGATTTATAATAACGTTGTCGTACAACTCAAATTTTTGTAGTTCGTTATAAATATGATAGAACGTTTGGAGTCCAATTCAAGAAAGTAATTTTCGAAAAGGAGATTCTTAGTTATTTATCAGCAAGAAATATGTTTATAGCTCACAGATAGAAGCCCCTTGATGAGAAGTGTATGGTGAAATTCTCAACCAATCTTAGTTTATTGATTGTCCTTACTTTGGGAATTTTGATACCCTCTACGTCTATGGCAATTCCCCGTTCACCACAGCCGCCTCCAACACCGGATCCAACCATGGACCTATCTATTGTTTATACCCATGATGTTCATAGCCACTTATACTCACGCTGGATAGGAACAGA
>JAEOTD010000091.1 GCA_016839995.1 Candidatus Hermodarchaeota archaeon | reverse complement strand
TTGATATTGTGTTTTGCTTTCTGGTTTACCTTTGCTTTCATTCTTGTGTTCATCGTAGCATGGAATCCTCCCTGGAATCTTCTGATGTTTGTATATCCGGCGATTCCGCTCTACGTTATTATTCGTCGATCAGCGAACATAGACAAAATTTATTGGCTCTATCCCTACTGGAATGCCCTCTTCGGACTACTCTTGTTCTTTACAATTAGCCTGCCCAAACTAGTGATTATTTAATGTCAAAAATCCCTGCATCGAATCTCATTGTCATTATATGGCTATTCATAGGTACCTACTTCGCTAGTTACCTGTTTTTCTTCTCCCCATTTCTGATGCCCTCAGGCGTACTGGGGTTCATTAGTGTAATTATGGCCATTCCTTCTTTGTTCTTCTTTTATCGCTGGACGGGTTGGAGGACTACGCTTCTCGTCTTTGTAATCCTGGTCTGTCTGGTTACGTTCATTGAAGGGGTTGGCGTCCTTACGGGGTTTCCCTACGGGAGTTTCTATTACACTGATATGACAGGAATCAAACTCTTTGAAGTTGTTCCATGGACAATCGCATTTGCCTTTATTCCCCTCCTGTTTGGTGCATTGGGCATTATCACATACTATGTGAATGCCCCATGGAAGGTCATTCTCCTCACAGCCCTTTACCTTGTCCTAATAGACTTGGTTTTAGATCCTGTCTTCGTTCATCTGGGTATCTGGGTATGGATAACTCCTGGAATCTATTATGGAGTACCACTCTCTAACTTTATTGGTTGGTTTGCTACTGGTCTAATTACGACCTCCGTGTTACTGGCACCTCTAAAGTGGAGACAAGTAGAAACTGGGTGTCCGCCAATAATTATTGTCATTAGTCTCGTTCTGACCATAGGATTTTGGTCCGGTTACGCTTTATGGGCAGGTTTGGTTATTCCCTTTGCCTTGAGTCTCATCATTCTGGGAGTTCTCATTTTTTCAATCCTCAGATTTTGGTCAACTGATTGATTACTCTGGTTTGAAGACACTAGAATCCAAAAAAGAGTGTATTCAGAAGAAGGGATAAAATTACGATAAGGCAAATGGTAACAAGATATTTTGGTGCACGATATAGCATCTCGATGGCTTTAGGGGTTATGGGGGATCTTACGAGTTCCACACTTCGATAGATCAACCATATGGAAGCTGCCAAGGCGAATCCTAAGTAGATGAAGCCCAGTTGGCCAAAACACCCAATAACAACGCTCATAATTGACGCAAGGGTAAAGAGTACAAGGATGAGTTGGGCGGCGCGTTTAGACGAGATTGTGGCAGAAATAGTGGTCACATCAGCGACCCTGTCATAATCGACGTCTTGAACTTCACTGATGAGTGTCCGACCCATTTCCCAGGAGACTCCAAATACCACAAAGAAGAGAATGTCTGAGGAAAAATATTGACCTGATGCTGCGGCACTTCCTAGCAGGATGATGAAGAGAACTGCTATCATTGTACACAGGAAGCTGTACGGGATTTGCCGTTTTCGCATGTAATTGTAGGCAAAGGGCAATGGAACGGCAACAAAGGCAAGAATCACACATAGGGGATTGATGAGAAAGGTCAAAGCCACTGCCGAGACCCCATAAATAATGCCTAGCGACAATGCCAATCGTGGAGGAACCTTACCTGTCGGAATGGCTCGTTGAGCCGTTCGGGGATTCTCTTGATCACTTTCACGATCAAAGTAGTCATTCAGAGTATGGGCAGAAGCAATTGCTAATACGACTGCCAAGAAGCCTAGGAAAAACGGAATGAGGAGTGGAATGCCATTGACGCTCAGAAAGGATGCAGCGATGAAAAAGAAAGTAGTCGTTAGTAATACGTAGGGTCGAGTCAGAGAGATAATACCATTCAGTGTACTCAATGAAATGACCTTCTTGGACAATCAGTTGTTCGGCGTCTAGGGCGAAATTCCTCTAAATGGTTTTGGGTGGGGTGCTATCGAAGCTTATTGATCATCAAAGAGTAGCACTGAATTACGATACTGGTTATTCCAATAAATACTCACAATGAATCCAAACATGTTTTCACTGAGAAATCCGCTTTGCAAAAAGTTGTTATTCTTCAAGATTCACAACGGGTTTTTGAAGCTATCATAATGAATCCAATAATCCAATCACGGCTTGCTCTCATTGAAAAAGCAATCCTTGAATTCGTAAACAGTGACAACTCTAAACCCGAACAACTCCGAGAAGCCGCATATCATCTTGTGCGAGCAGGAGGAAAACGAATCCGATCACTCATTGTGTTGCTAACCTGCGAAGCTGTGGGTGGAAATGTACACGATGCCATACAGCTCAGCGTGGCTGCAGAATTCTTCCAAACTGCAAGTCTAATACATGACGACATCATTGACAGAGATGAGGTCCGACGTGGCGTTGCAACGGTTCATGCTCAATTCGGTCTTGATCTTGCCATTTTAGCTTCTGATTACCTCATTTTCAAGGCTCTCTCAATCATCAGTGGATACGGAGATGCAGAGTTACTATCGGTCATTAGTGAGGCTGGACTAGCAATTACAGATGGTGAAGCTGTAGAGCTCCTTGTATTTCCTGAGAACCTCCCACATTATACTCAAGAGGATTACATCGCGATGGCTCGAGGAAAGACGGGTACATTCCTCGAAGGAGCTGCACGGTCTGGTGCTATCATCGGAAAGGCTAACGCTGATCAACTACAAGCATTGAGCCGGTATGGCGAATTGATTGGGTTAGCATTCCAAATTCGCGATGATATCTTGGATATCACTGAATTTCATCAAACGAAAGACATCATGAATTCGGACTTACACCTCAAACGAGCGAACCTCCCCCTAATTCTTGCCTTTGCGCAATGTTCAGATCACGACAAATCACACTATCTTCAAGCAATCGAAGACAAAGATTACAACATCATTCATACATTGCTGGAAGAAACGAAGGCACTTGAAAAAGCTCAATCAATCGCCCGCTCGTTCGTTGAGCAAGCTGTTACTTCTCTAACCACCGTCAAGCTAGAAAATCGAGATTTATTGGAACAGCTCGCAGAGTTTGTCCTCATCCGAGCTAGCTAATCGCGAACCAGATTTTAAGAAAAGAAATGGGGGATCCACCAACGTGTGGTCGATCCCAAATCGGATAGATTCAATCCGTTATTACCGTCGGTGAAAGAGCAACGATTTGGCGAAAGGTTCTTTGTATAATGCTTTGGGGTTGCGGCATTCCGCGAACGCCTTAGGTTCCTTAGATCGCTCAGCTTCCGAGACGGAGACTTTGCATTTGTTTAGTACATATCGCACCATAATTATCATCACTTATGTTTAGTCTGTCAGTGTTGTGGGTTGTGTCGGTGCTTTTTCGATTTGTAGTGTTCACTTGGAAGACTAAAGAGTTAACACTGTTAAGTCAGAGGAGGTTTATATGCCTTTGTCATTTCTCACTAAGTTTGACAAGCCCTTCAACCCCTCAACACAAACAAACAATTTCTAAAAGGATGCTAAAACCCACACTCGGCCTTTCTGGACGAAGGGAGAGTCTAGATTCGCGGTGGTAAAACCCTACTCAAATGAGGACATGAAAGACGCATGTAAGTGAGTCTTAGCATCCAAGACGAAACTGAAAACACTAGTTTACGAGGAGATCCGGATAATGGCTGCATGTGGGTATGTTGCATGTGGATCTCCTCGTTAGACTAGCGCTGCATAAAAGGGAAAAAATAGCGGGTCTTCCGGCGAATGCTGGCCAAGAGGTTTGATAGGGATCAGGCTATCAGCATCATTGAGGCTAGTGGACCTACTGGGTGGGCAACGGATGGATGTTGCATGTGTTTGCCGGAAGACCCGTGTTTGTGACATCATCGTAATTCCTAGCCTCATACGCTCAACGAGTTGAATCGTATTCCTTCTTACCTGCGAGAGAGGATCAAAGAGTATACGAAGTAATCTTTATTGGAGCCATTTCGGCGAAGATTTCGTTTCTTATACACCATTTTTTATCACCACATTTTGACTTCATGTATTCGACTTACCATTTTGAACCTCGTCGTGAGGTCATGATTTTGTAAGCTCGCTGGAAGTTCGGGGTTGGATGAGGATTACGACATCCAAGAGCAGCTCGCTCACCGACTCCGATGCGAGCGAAGTTAATTTTATTTTTTGACATTTCTTTACCACCATATGTCCCGATATTCTTACGGGTTGAGAATACTATCTACTACTATGATATAAATATATCGGTTATGGGGATGATGAATATCATACAACGAGAAAATATGACCAGAAATAACCCCTGAGAGAATAATACCAGCACTTCAAGCGAGCAAAGGATTCTTGCCACATTCCATGAGAATATAAGAAGAAAGTTTTGATGAGGACATAACTAGTTCACCCTTGGGTCGGTTTTGATGTCTTCTCGTGTACGCCTTTGGCTCACAACATTTCTAGCACTCACTCTGCTGGGAGTAGCTCCACCTATCAGGAATGATCTTCAATTTCCCAGCCAAGTATCAGCTGCCCCAGATTATTGGCCTACCGACGGCTGGCGTTCAACAAGCCCTGAAGCCCAAGAGATGAGCTCCTATCAGCTTCAGGCCATGGAAGCCTATATCCGACAACTCGGTTGGGGACATTTAGTGCGGTCAGTCGTCATTATCCGGAATGGGTACATCGTGTGGGAAACCTATTTTGACCCAGCGTATGGACCAGATCAACGAGTCAACATCTTTTCGTGTACAAAGAGCGTGACTTCAGCTCTACTAGGGATGGCCATTGATGAGGGGCACATCGTTGGGGTCAATGAAACATTGCTTAGCTTCTTCACTGGGCGAACGATTGCCAACCAGTCCATCGAAAAGGACGCCATTACGCTAAAACAAGTGCTTACCATGACCTCCGGTCTTGCGTGGGATGAATGGCCTTATGGTCCTACAAGCAGTTACACGTACATGACAGATAGCCCCGATTGGACACAATATGTTTTAGATCGACCGATGCGATATACACCAGGAGCCGTGTGGGATTACAATTCAGGGGGATCCCACCTCCTTTCAATGGTTATCAACCAGACTGTAGGAAATTCAACTCTTACATACGCTGACAGCCATTTGTTTGCCCCCTTGGGCATTACAGATTATGATTGGGAAACCGATCCACAAGGCGTGGTCGCTGGGGGATCCAACCTGCACCTTACACCGCGGGATATGGCGAAATTTGGCTATTTGTTTTTGAATAACGGAACCTGGGACGGCGAGGAATTAGTACCTGCATCTTGGGTGAACGTCTCGACAGCCGACCACGTGACACCATACAACGACACCGATAGCATTGGTTATGGCTATCACTGGTGGATTAATCGACCCATTGACACCTATCTGGCGATTGGATATAATGGACAACAGATCAACGTGGTTCCTGAGCACAATCTTGTTGTGGTGTTTACAGCTTGGTATGAGCAGGCGTCTTTCACAACAATCATGGAGGATTATATTATCCCAGCAATTGGATACCTGCCTCCACCTTTACCTGTTTTTCCACTCAGTTTTGACCAAATAACTCTTATCGCATTTGTACTGATGGGGGCTGTAATCGCAATTCCTCTAGTGGTAGAGGGTTACTTCCAAATCCGAAATCGCCGTAGACCTTCAGTTGAAGAAAGTGAATCAGAAGCGAATGACGCAGCTGCTGAGGAAGCGCCGTCTCCTGCTACTTGAAGCAAGCACGGAGCTTTTCGAAAAGTTCGGGATTATCTAATATGACAGTAAAAGTGCTAACGTAGGTAAGAACCTTGCTCTTGTAGGCCCAGTCTATCCCGGTGATTAAATCGACAAGTTCATCATCAGCTTGTTCTACGAGTTCTACGATAGCCTTGTTTGCTTGAGCATCAAATTCATTCATGAATTTGACAATACAGTTCTTATCAGCCTTTTTATTTCCAAGGAGTTTACTAAGCATCTGGGCCATGTCACTACAGAGGTTTTTACCGGTTTCACAACTCCAATACTCTTCTTCGGTTTGCCCAGTGATGAACACTTCTGCTGTTCGTGAAAAGAGGGTTTCTGTAGCTGTTTTTCCAATAACGACGCGTTGACCAGCTGGAACAACAATATCGGCTTTTTCAAGGACCTTCAGGTAACGATAAATGGTTTTATCTGATTTCGATTCGACTTCAGGATTGCTGGTTGCCTCATGGGTATAAGCTTCTTCGAGTTCCCGAACTGTCATGGGACCTTTTCGTAGTGCACGGATAATTGGAGAGTGGTTCGGGTCGTGGAGAATTTCATTAATTTCCTTATCATGTACAATTTTGATGCGTTCTGGGTTGAATGTGATTACGTCTTGATGGGCCATGTTCGTCACCCGGTCATGTTCTCAAAGAGAGATAGGATTGTTTTTGTTAATAATCCTTTTTTCTCACATCATGAGAATATTATATTTTAAAGAATTTGGGACACTACATCCTTTTAAATCTATTCTTCTAGCGAAGAAACCTCTTCTAAGTTTAAACCATACAAGCTATTGACCGTTTCGTCAATTTCCTGGTCTAGCCCCTTTGTGAGATACTTAGGATTCTGAACCACAAGCCGGGTAAGATCTGCGAGTTGCTCCTCCTGGTGTTGAGTGGGTGTTGCAAGGGGGATTTGTTCAAGGTAGGTTGCGTTATAGCGGATATATCCACTCCGTAGATGGGTGGCTACGAAGAGGAGGGAAAAGTAGGCGTTGATGAGTCGTGAGTTCAGTAACCCAAGCATGAAATAGGGATCATAGGGTGCCCGGGTTTGCGTAATGTAATAAACCCGACCTAGGGCGTGCCCGGTATGATCAAGGGCGACACGGATGTGTTTTGCCATTCCAGCAATGACTAGTTTGGGTTCTTCGAAGTCCCGCCATTGATCAGGCGTAGCAACTGCTGGTGTATAGGAGAGGAATTTTTTCCGTCGAAGACTGTATCGTTTGACGTCACCAGCATTAAGAAAGGGGAGGGTCTTTTGTTGTTTTTTCTTACTCAGAGCTTTGAAGGCTGAGAGGGTGATGAGGCGCTTGGTGAAACCTGTTTTTGCGATGCCACACCGGATGGAACAAGCCTGTCCTAGTGGAATGGTATTATGGAGCAGTTTTCGAATTATACTAAATTTCTGTTCGGTGAGAGCAGGGGCTAGAATGGTGTTAGGCAGGACGCTGTAGTAGTGTTGAGGCACTTGGTTCACTGGAAGGATTTCCGATTGCATATCAGAGAACTGGGTGGGCGGTTTGAGCACTTGGACTTTATTTTGTTGGATCTCACCAGGTGTTCGGGGTTTCCGAATGATGATAATATGGGGGTAGGTAGCAGCGTCTTCGAAGACGTTAATATGAGATAAGTCAACCATTCGTTCAATAACGAAATTGTTGACAAGGGTCTTTCTAAGAGGTTGTCCATAATCAGCCGCAAGGATTTTGTTGCTTATGACGTATCCCAACCTACCACCTGGTCGGAGCAACGATAACCCCAACTCGATGAAAGGAATGAGAATATCGAATTGTTGATGGACGGTTCTGTATCGACTGCGGATATAGTCTTTCAATTCCGAATCCATTGCTTTGATTCCTAGAAACGGTGGATTCCCAATAATTACATCAAAACCAGCATCACGCATCACCCATGGATAAACACGATGCCAATCCACTGGGCGTTTCTTTTTCAGAGACTTCTGGAATATCTGTTGAGCGTTTTCATCTGTTTTAATGAGACTATTGCCAAGAAGAACCCGTTGAGAAAAATCAGCGGGAACTCCCAAAAATCCTTCACTCGCCTCTTCCAAACGCTTCTGACAGGCTTTGAGAGCCTTGGCATCCACGTCAATTCCATGAATGCTGTCAACAATGCTACGGAGAAGTAACCGCTTTTGAGTAGAGGGATAGGCTTCAACTTTTTCAGAAAGAAAGCGAAGCGCTCCGAGTAAAAAAGCTCCATCACCACAAGCTGGATCGAGAACGGCGAATTCACCGAGAAGGCGTTCAGGATCTTCTGTAATTGCAGGTCCGAGTGTGTGGCGGATAATGTAATCGACTAGCCAATCAGGGGTGTAGAATTGTCCCAGGCGTTTTTGTTTGGTTGGTGATTTCTTCCGCCCCTTTGGTGTCATATGCCCTAAGTGCCTCCAAGGTGATTTACTTGTTTCAAGAGTCCCGTGTTACTTCCTCTGAGTTTCTATTACTTAGTTTTTCTCTTTGTTGAGGATTTTGATGAAGAACCTTGGACTGCCTTGGCATTTGCGATAATTTGTTCAGCCTTTGATAGGGAAATAGAGAGTATCTGTGAGAGGGGTTCAGCATCTGCCCGTGCAACCAACGTAGGAGTTTCGTAACCTGCGTCACGGAGTTTTTTGGCTTGTCTTTTTGTTATCCCCTTGATTTTCGCTAGTTGAGCGATTTCAGTTTCGATTTGCCCTTCAATGCTGCGAAGGGAAGTATCAACTTCTAAATCTCGAAGTGCTCGACTAACTTGGCGACTGTCAACACGAACATCAATGTCTTCAACGATTCGTTCGTTCCATATCACTTCACGAGCGTTCGTGAGCGGGAAAATACTGATTAACACTAGCGAAGCAGCAATTGGAAATACTAGTAGCTGTAGCGGCAAAACGGATCCAGTTATGAAAATGCCCCAGAGAATTGCTCCGAGAATCCCTACTAGCATCCAACCGAACGCAGCTCGACGGCCTTTCATTCGAACGGTTCCAATTTCAGCCCATATCAGCCAGGCTCCAACTCCAATTATGAATGTAATAACTAGAGCTTGTAGTATTGACAACACAATGGAAACCTGAAAACCTATATCGATATCATATTGTGCTCCGCCGAAAATACACAATAAACCTAGAAGGAGTGTTCCGATGTTGAAAACTAGTTTTCGACCTATTTTCGTGGGTAGAAAAGTGAAGATTAGCGTCATACCAGCTAGGCCAATTAGAACTAGTTCAGTAGCAACTGGCCCCATTCCATTTAGACTGTTGAAGATATAGCGATAGGGCAAGGGTGTTGCCCAGACAAACAAACCAAAGGCAGCTAAGTAAATTGTCCACCAGATTACATATGGTCGAATGATTCCTGGAACCATATAGGTTTGCAGTTCTCCTTTCCACGGTTGGACAATGAAGATAATTAGCAGAATGAGAAGCATTAACCCTGCAGTAATGGCTGGTGCAAATGAAGTGGGGGCGGGGAAAACCCAGAAGAAGGAAATCAATCCTGTAATGAAGAAGGTGAGAGTGGTTACGATTCCAACAACTTGACCACGTTGTGTGCTAGGTGCAAAGCGATTTAGAAATACTGTGAACAGGACAAGAGTGGTGCCAAAGAGAAAGGTGAGTAGAGCAAGAAGCGAGAGGCCAACAAGGCTAAACCAAAAATCTGTAGGAAAAACCCATTGGACGATTCCAATAACAAGGATAATTACATCTACAATCACTAGGAGGAGCGTATGTCCTCCTAATTTATCGACGAGAAATCCTCCGACGAATAACCCTAGAAGGAATCCAATTACTGGAAAGAGCAAGAACCTAATATCGATTAAGATAATTGGACGCATGAAAAGTAAGAACGCCATCACCCAGGCAAGGGGAAGGGCGAGGATTGCGGCTTTTGCCCAATTACTTTCTAGTTTCATTGAGTACTTCTCCCATATTGCCTCGATACCACGTCACAACAATAGAAAGAGGAGATTATAAGCGTTTCAATGTAATTGTGGTGGTCATTTTCACAACACAAAGGTTAATCTATCCGCGGTTTTAGTACTGAACAAATCTAGGTGACAGCGTTTGCCAGTAAAAGAAATAATTGTCTTACGAAGAGGCGGTACTCCACTATTCAATTTTTCACCCGAGGGGGCGCCTAAACTCGACGCATTAGTTGCAGGGTTTCTCTCCGCTCAAGCAGGGTTTGCTGAAGAAATTGGTGAGGGACGGATTCAGGTTGTCACCTTTGCTGAAAACAAATTTGTATATGAAAGCCAATCTGATTTACTTTTCATTATTGTGATTGGTCAAGATGATGATGAGAACATCTACCGTATGATCATCAAAGAAATCGCTCAAGCTTTTGTGCAACAGTATAGTGAGATCTTGAAAAAATCTGTTATCTCGTCGCATTTGTTTATGGGTTTTCGTGAGTACGTTATGGAAATCCTTGGGAAATATGATAAGATCCCTGAGATTCAGCAGCGTTATCCCACTGCCATTCTGCCTCCTGAAATTCTCCAGAAAATTGAAGAGCTGCTCAATATCATCGAAGGGAAACCGGGTCTTTTACGAACCGCACTTCTGACAAATGATGGATTTGTACTTGCCTCGAAATTACAGCAGCATGAGTTAGAAATTGGTACACGCCAGATACGACAATCTCGAAATATGGAGCTGCCAAGCTATTTCGCAGTATCTCAAACCACCCTCGAAGAGGGAACCAAGCTCTTTGTCCATCAAGTGAAATCCGATATTGTTTTGTTAGCGATCATTCGTGAGGATATGAAGGTTGGTCGTTGTGCGGAAGTAATATCTCCACTGATTTACGGGATAGGAAACATCGACTATTCTACTATGGTTAAGGTTCAACCAAAGACGAAGAAGACGGAGGCATTCTCTGAACTTGATGTCTTTGCCTCTAACCCAACTATGGAAAGCGCCTTATTTGCAGAGAGTACAGGTCAGGCTAAGGAGTTTGATAACCTCTTCGGAAATACGGGCCGTGATGTTCTTCAGGCTGTTGATGGTATTTCAACAGTAGAAGAAATCCGAACGAGAACAGGCGTTCATGGACGGCAGCTCTCTGAAATTCTTAGCTATCTCTCCACTCGGGGTTACATCCGTCGTGTCCTCTTTTATCCCAAATTAGTATCTAGTGATCGTCGATTCCTTGCTTACCTTGAAACCGTTGGACTTCCCCGTGACGAATACAAGATCTTAGAGGACGCTAAACAGTTCTGTGATGGGAATAATACAACGACTGACATTTCTCAACGCATTGGTGTTGATGAAGAGAAGCTTATTGTGGTATTGCGAAAACTGGGTGAAAACGTGGAGTGGCTGACTTAAACCAATGCTTTAATATTCCGAAATTCTAACCTCGAATCAGCAAGCTTGAACTCCTACGCATGAAACTGGTGTCTTTGATTATAGGGTGAATAATGTCATGGGCAAAATCATCACCGTTCACAGTTTTCGTGGTGGAACCGGGAAGAGCAATATTACGGCCAACCTCGCCATGTATGCCGCAATGAAAGGGCGAAATGTGGGCGTCATTGATACAGACATTCAAAGCCCTGGTCTCCATGTACTCTTTGGGCTTGCAGGAAAACGATTCAAATTCACACTCAATGATTATCTGCGCAAGAAATGCACCATCGAAAAAGCCACTATTGATCATACAAAGGCTATGAAACTAAGGACCGGTGGTTTACATGTCATTCCTGCCAGTTTAAATGCTGATGACATTTCCACCATCATCCGCGAAGGATACGAGGTTTCGGATCTTCGCCGGGGGTTCAAACGTATTATTCAGGCCAAACAACTTGATTACCTCTTCATTGACACCCACCCAGGATTAGATCAAGAAACATTGCTTTCTATGGCAACAACCGACCTACTCTTCGTTATAATGCGACTAGACCAACAAGACTTCCTTGGAACGGCGATTACACTAGCCCTTGCGAAGAAACTCGAAGTGCCTTCAACCTACATTGTATGTAACAAGACTCCTGGGATCTATGACTTTGATAAAGTGAAAAAAGATATCGAACAGGAGTATGGGTTTGCGGTTGCAGCTGTGGTTCCTCTATTTACAAGGCTTATTGAGTTGGGAAGCCGTCAGATACTGGTGCAAGTTAGTCCCAGCCATCTTTTTTCGCAAAGTATTAATCAACTTTTCAAGAAATGCGAAGCTACGCTCAACAATCAATTGAAGAAATAAAAATAAGAGATAGGGACGCTTGAAAAAGCGTCCGAGTATTGTTTTTAGCGTCGACGTCGGCGGTAGAATACACCAAGGCTAACTGCCAAGATGGTACCAATCGCAATTGCACCAAATGGGAATCCGGGTATCCCTGGTGTTGTTCCCACCGTAATGGTGATTTGATGGGATCCACTGAGCCCTGAACCGTCAAAGGCTGTGACGTTAATTGGATAGGTGCCCAGAGGAAGACTGCTCAGAGTTGTGTTCGTAAGGGGTGCACTAACGGTTGTTGAGAGAGAGCCATTCACATAGACATTGGCTGAACTGTAGCCTGAACCAGTTTCGGTTACTGACCAGGAAAGAAGGAAGGCAGTCGAGGTTGTAGCGCCATCCAGTGGTGATACGATGGTGACGACCGGGCTGTTCGCATCAATGTTCACTTGGTAATGATCCGCGTCGGAGCCAACATTACCAACCGTGTCCACCGAGACTACGTGGAGATACCATGTGCTATCTCCTAATGGTGCGGAAAGAGTTCCGTTAGTCGTTACATAGGTACCAGTGGCTGCAGTTGGGACTGTGGTTGGATTATTGTCAAGGATGTAGTAGTATCCAGCAATCCCATTGACGTCAGCGGGGATGGTCCAATTGAACTGAACCGTGTTACTCGCTGACCAAGCAGCTTCATCCGGATGAGTTGATGAAACAATTGTTGGAGTAAGCGCTGTGATATCATAGTGAGTCGTCAGGAAGGGATCACCGAGAATAGTCATTCCATAGAACCATTCTAAGTAATAGGTAGCATAGCTCTTGATGCCTTGGAACCATGTTTCCAGGGCTTTGCCAATGGTATCGTTTTGTCCGATGGCGTTGTAGAAACTTGTTCCACCAAGCATGCCACCAGTTTTTGTTGTGCCGACAACGGCGAGAGAGTGACTGCCAGAGTACAGATACGTTGTCGCTAGATCATCAAATGTCAGCCAATCAGCGCCATGGCAGCAAAAGAGATTGTAGAAGTTGATAGTGGGGGTTGCACCATGAATTTGGGCAGATGTAACAGTACCTTCTCCAGTTCCACCTGGTCCGAAAAAGTGTGTTCCCGGTCCTGCACCTGAGTGTGCACAGAGGTGGGTCCATTCGAAGTCTGATGTAATTCGATTATTTAGCCAATCTGTGCCGTTTGTCCAAGTTGCGGGTGTGTGGACATCGGTTCGTGTAGGGTAGGCGTTGTTCATCCATGCTGGCCAGTTATCAAAGGTGCCATCGGCCCATGACTGCCAATCATCATCGATGTAAGTAAGTGCTCGGTGTGTTCGTGCCACGCCACCAATTCGATATGAGTGGATTCGATTAAGGAGGTTTATGATGTTGTTGGCGTTCGTTTGGCCGCCCAAGGTGCGATTTACGGCGTTAATCCGTCCGACATAGATTTCGGGATAGATGTCAGCACCAGATGACGAGTTATGTCGATCATAGATGCCATTTGCATCGAGATCCCACCAGATACCATCTAAGTCCATGTAATACAGGTCACAAACAAAGGTATCAGCTGGATGATTAGTAGTGTTCATGGGATGATAGTAAATAATGGTTGGCAAATCCCCAATAAGAACAGCACCGACGATGTTATTTGTGGTGTACCAGTTCTGTAAGAGTCCACGCAGGACAGCAGGATTTGCAATAGCACTGGTATGCAGGATAGTATTGTATCCTGTGTTGTTCAGATCGAGTCGGTATTGGTTGACTGCGGTCTGCACAGCACCGATTGCCCAAAGCCCTGATTCCACAATAATAGCCACATATTCCCCAGCGGGACTAGGGGGAATAAGATCGGGAACTGGGGCAGCCTGAGCAATCCGTAAATCAGAAGTTGAAAACGAAATCACTCTACCTTTCAAGTAGGGAGTGTTAGACGCATCAAAAGTTGTAGAGGGACTACTCAGAAGCGCGAAAAGAAGAACCATGCAGAAGAATCCAAAGAGAAATGAGGGTTTTTTCACATTAACCGCTTCCAATTGCTAAACTAGCTTAGAGACATAATAATGCCTTAGCTGGAAACCTGCCATACTTTCGTGAATATTCCTTTAAGTAATTTTGTCTAGACTGTTTGGTGAGGAAAAAAGGGTTGTGAGAACCTAAACCTCGACTCCAAGATCTAAGGCCCGAACCAATTCTTTGTAGCGATTTCGCACCGTGACTTCAGTGACCCCAGCAACTTCGCCGATTTCGCGTTGGGTCCGACGTTCTCCTTCTAGAATTGAAGCAATATAGATTGCAGCAGCTGCAATACAGGTGGGATCCTTACCGGAGGTGATGCCTTTGTTACGAGCCCGCATGAGGATGTCGAGAGCCCGAGCATGTGTGCGTTGTGAGAGTTTGAGGGCAGTCGTATATCGTGAAACAAAATCCTCGGGTTGAGTCACTGGCATTTGGAGTCCAAGGCGACGTACAATGAGCCGGTATGATCGACCCAATTCTTTTCGACCGACGCGTGTATATCGTCCAACATCAGCAAGGGTTCGGGGAAAACTGGTGAAGCGACAGGCAGCATATACACAGGCTGCGACGATTGCTTCGATGCTTCGACCACGGATGAGGTTCTTCTCTAAAGCTCGACGATAGAGTAGGGCGGCTGATTGGCGGACACGTTGTGGGAGGTCGAGTTGTCCGGATAGCCGGTCGAGTTCGCTCATGGCGCTAGCGAGATTCCGCTCACTAGCTTGGTATACACGGCTGCGGTTATGCCATTTTCGAATCCGTTGCATTTCAGCTCGTCGACGGGCATCGAGTTTATGCCCTCGAGCATCCACGTCACGCCAGTCAATAGTTGTCGAAAGTCCCCTATCATGCATGGTAAGGGTGGAGGGGGGACCAGCACGAGCACGTTTATCACGTTCTTCGGGGGAGAATTCCCGCCATTCTGCACCAAAATCGATTACATCGTCACTTAGAACAAGCCCACAATTGGAACAAACAAGCTCGCGAGAGGGGGCCATTATGAGGTTAGTGCTTCCGCAATTAGGACAGGTATTTGGTTCATCCTCTTCTTTTCCAGCCTCGGGTTTCACCTTTCGTCGATTATTTTCTGACATGGCGATCGGATCCGAACCCATCCTATCCGGTACACGCGTGGGGAAAGACACATTCCCCATTCAAACTGGGATAACTGTCAATTTAAAGATGCTGCCTTCGGCATGGAAGAATTATTCACATAAAGCAAACAAGATTAAGCTGAGAAGAGAGAATAACCTTACTAGACGTGAAATCGAAGTTCGATTTAAGGAATCCACGAAATGACTATCTTATCGCCTTATCAAAGAGTGATGACACTTCTCCAAGGCAAGATGCCTGATCGAGTACCAGTTATCCCCCAAGTTACATATACGACGGCTCAACTTACTGGTGTTGGGCTCGTTGAGGCGCTACATAGCCCAGAAAAAACTGCTGAAGCATTACTCACAGGACAACGGGAACTCGGATACGATGCCATCTATGTAGGCTGGGAAAGTTCGTTCAATTTATTGGCGGAAGCCATGGGGTGCACTATGCGGTTTCCTGAGGATTCGGTGCCCCAAGTTGCTGAACATGTCATAAAATCACCAGATGATGTTGACAAGCTGGAACTCCCAGATCCCCATAGCTCAGGACGGTTGCCGATACACATGGATATGGTAAATATCGTCAAAGATGCCGTAGAGGGTGAGATTCCACTCTTTGCTTACACTCCTGGACCGTTTACTTTGGCTGGTCAACTAGCTGGAGTTAATTCCTTAATGGTTGCCACCATTCGCAATCCACAATTTATTAACAACCTTATTGCAGTTGCGTACAAGGCTTCAAAGAGGTATGCTCTCGCGAACATTCAGGCAGGAGTCGACGTGGTGGTTACTGCAGACCCAACAGCCAGTGGAAGTCTCATAAGCCCAAAGACCTTCGAAACTTACGCAGCACCCCATCAACAAGCCCTTGTTGATGCAATAACTCAGGCAGGAGCAATTGCCTCTTTACATATTTGTGGCAAAACGACGTCGATGCTTGAACTTATGGCAGGAACTGGCACCTCAATACTGGAACTTGATCATCTCGTCAAGTTGACGGAGGCAACAACCCGAGTCGGCAACGATGTAATTCTTATGGGAAACTTGAATCCAACTGAACTTCTTCTAACTGGCACTCCAGAAGCTGTGGAAGCAGCAGCCAGAGAGTGTATAGAAGCGGTGGGTCAGGATGGTCAGTATATTTTGAGTAGTGGCTGTGAAGTTCCACCCTTAGCCCCGCTAGCAAATATTCGAGCAATGGTTACCGCTGCTAAGAAATATGGACAGTATGCATAGCTAGTCCTGAGTATCTATAGGACTGAGATCCACTGGGATTGCCCGATGCAGGACGATTTCATGAGTCGGTTCAATGAAGCGAGTTGTCCAGGCAAAGGCTTCAACCCCATACTGAACGGCTTTCCGTAAAATGAGCCCAAAATCGGGGTCAACTGAATCATTGGGCCTCATTCTATCTGCATCGGTTCGCTGAACGATAAACACAATGGCCGCTCGATACCCTTCGTCAATGGCGTGCATGAGTTCTTGAACATGGCGTTGTCCACGTTCGGTGGGTACACGGGGGAATAATCCGATGTAATTGATAGCATCGGTGGATGATTTTGCTTCTAAGTAACATGAAGGATACCCTTCAGCATGCAGCAAGAAATCAAGTCGACTCTCTTTATAAACTGGTTCAGATATTATGTCCTGGTAGTGGGCAAAGGGGGCCAATTGTCCCTGAGGTAAAGCTTCTGCTAAAAGCCAATTAGGAACACGAGAATCGAGTGAAAGTAATGTACCTTGATTTCGGGAACACACCAAATCGTAGTCGGTCTTCCGATGTTCAGCCGGAGTATGTCGGAGCAGCACTTCGACGCCTGGAAATAACAGATCAGGCATTGGACCGGGATTCGGGATATAGGCTGAAACCCGTTTTCCGTTCAGCTGACAGATGGTGAGAAACCGATTTGGGCGCTCAAGAAATTCGCTGTAATGGAAGGTTCCCTGAAGTTTCACAGTAATAACTCCATATCAGCTCTTTTCATTGCCCAGTGTCGCCTCCTTATTTTTCTTCGCCTCTTGCATCCTACAATGCTGTAACCTTAAATACGGGCGCATCCAAGCTGCGACTAATTCATTAGGAGCTGTTCACCGTGCCCTTGAACTGGGAAAAATACAAACAGGTTCAAGACAACATCTTTGACCTTATTGGCCTAACTCCGCTTTTCCGGTTACCAAAAATCAGCGAAAAAGCCGGAGCGAACATATTAGGAAAAATCGAATGGTATTCCCCCACTGGGAGCCTCAAAGATCGCATTTACTTCACAATGATTCATGAAGCCATCGCCCGAGGGGATCTTAAACCCGGGATGGAAATCATGGAATCCTCAACCGGTAACGCTGGGATTGCCTGTTCATTTGTTGGTCGAATGCTCAACTACCCAGTCACAATTGTCATGCCCGAAGGGATGAGCAAAGAGCGTCGAAAACTCATGGCTGCATACGGAGCTCAAATCATCTTAACACCAGGTGGAGAATCTGATGTGGACCTGTGTCTAGCCAAAGTCAAAGAGCTCAAAGAAGCGAGCCCAGGTAAATATTGGGAGCCAGGTCAATTCAGCAATCCCGACAACACCAAAGCCCATTATGAAACAACAGGACAAGAAATCTGGGAACAAAGTGGTGGAAAAGTAGATGCATTCATCGCAAGCCAAGGCACTGGTGGAACAATTACCGGAATAGGCCGGTTTCTACGAGAGAAGAATCCCAAAGTGAAATTGTATGCCATCGAGCCCACAGAAGCACCCCTTCTTGCGCATCGGAAATGGGGTTCACACCGGATCGAAGGAATTGGCGATGGGTTTGTACCTGAAAACCTTGACCTGAGTATCTTAGACGGAATCATAACCACAACATCTGATGAAGCACTTGAAATGGCACAATGGCTTAGTCGAGAGGAGGGTCTCTTTTGCGGAATCTCTTCAGGATGCAATGTTGCCGCAGCCCTTAAACTAGCGAAGAAACATCCTGAACTCAAGACTATTGCAACCATGATAAATGACAGTGGACAACGTTATTTCAGCACACCCCTTTGCGGAGAACCGAAGCACCTTGATGTGCCTGACAGGGATCATCCAATGGATGAACGGACGAAAACTGAACTAGATAAGTACCAACACAATTGGGAAATCATCGAGTAACACACTTAATTCTTAGAGGCGAGGTGTAATCCTCATGGGAAATGATATTGTTGACCAGATACGTGTCGCAATGATTGATTGTCAAACAGATCAAGTGTTAGAACTTGTGCCCAAAGCCATTGACAAGGGGATCGTAGCAAGTGAAATCGTGAACCGCGGATTGACAGCAGGAATTCGGGTTTTGGGTGATCGGTTTGAGAAAGGCGAAGCGTTTCTCCCCGAATTGGCGGTTGCAGCTGAAACCATGAAACAGGCTCTAGACTTCTTAGAGCCCCACTTAGCAAAGTCTGTTGATGAAGAGGCTTTAGGAACAATTGTGATTGGAACAGTTCAAGGAGATATCCATGATATCGGGAAATCGATTGTTGCGACCATGCTCACGGTTGCAGGGTTTACTGTGCATGATTTAGGCGTTGAAGTGACACCTGCCCAATTCATCGCGAAAACGAAAGCTGTCAACGCAGATATTATTGCCATGTCAGCTTTACTGACCACCACAATGGACCGAATGCAGGAAACCATTGACTTACTCAAATCCGAGAAACTTGACACGCGGGTTAAAATAATGGTGGGAGGCGCTCCTGTGAGTCAACAGTTTGCCGATAGCATTGGAGCAGATGCATATGGCGTAGACTTTAACCAAGCCGTCAAAATCGCCAAACGTCTAACGGGACACTCAAACGACTAAACCTTTCGGACCCAGAGGAGGTAACTAACCATGACAACACGACCTCAACTGCAATTACTTTCAGAAGAAGATGTACACCGGATTCACAAAGAGAGCCTGATTCTTCTTGAAGAAGTTGGTATGAAAATCCAAAGCAAAGAGGCTTTGGAGCTTCTTGAAGGAGCAGGAGCCCCCGTTGATTATGAGAAAGAGCAGGCCTTTTTCCCCTCTTCGCTAGTTGAAGAACAGCTCAAGCATGCGCCCTCCTCAATTCGTATATTTAATCGGGAGGGAACCCTTGCCCTGACCCTTGAGGGAGATACTATTCACTTTAATCCAGGTTCGGCAGCCACGCACCTATTGGATCCAGAAACTGGGGAACGCCGACACCCTCAAACAGAAGATGTAATTGATTTTGCCCGTGTGGTCGACGCCCTTCCCTATATTGACGCTCAAAGCACTGCACTGATTCCTGCAGATATTCCCCCCCTGTTGGCAGATCGATATCGCCTTTACCTCATTTTACGAAACTCGACAAAACCCATCATTACCGGAACTTTTGCCCTTGATGCATTTCAAGACATGAAGCAAATGCTCGAAGCAATCGTAGGAGGACCGAAGAACCTCCGCAAAAAACCACTGGCAATTTTTGATACCTGCCCCTCAGCCCCTCTACAATGGAGTGAACTGACGGTCCATGATCTCTTACTCGGTGCAGAAGCAGGCGTTCCTATCGAGCTCATTTCAATGCCTCAACTGGGGGCGACAGGACCCGTTACAATTGCGGGATCATTGGTGTTGCACAATGCCGAATCATTAAGTGGCGTTGTCCTCACCCAACTCGCTGCAAAAGGGGCACCAGTAATCTATGGTGGCTCCCCAACAGCAGTTGATATGCAATTTGGCACTGCCCGACTTGGTGCCATTGAAAGCATCATGCTCACATGTGCGTATACGCAGATGGCAAAACACTATGGATTACCCACACACGGGTATTTGGGGCTCTCCGATGCGAAGCTAGGTGCTGACGCTCAAACAGGCTATGAAGCGGCAACAGGTCTTCTACTAGCAGCGATGGCAGGAATTAACAATATCGCAGGTGCCGGCATGCAAATTTTCGAAAGCACCCAAAGTTATGAAAAACTCGTAATTGATGATGTTTTAGCAGGGATGACCAAACGCTTCATCAAAGGCGTTGACATCACCGATGACACGTTAGCTCTCAATGAGCTCCGTGAGGTTGGGACAAAGGGCGGAGATTTCCTTCGCTTACGACACACCCTCACATGGTTCCGACAAGAACACTATCTACCTGGCAAGCTAGTCGATCGCCAACCCTTTGAAAGCTGGCAAAACGAAGGTTCTTTGACGAGCTTAGATCGAGCGCGAACTCGTGTCAAAGAGATTCTATCAACCCATGAGGTTCCACCTCTCACCAAGGCTCAATACCAGGATTTAGATGCCGTTGTAGCTGCATTTCTAAAACGTCATAAGAGCCCTTCTCTGCCATTTGGTCCAACCTAAGAATTCCTTTTGTTTGACAATTCGAAATGTTTAACACAACAAGAGCAAAGGTCACATAGGTGGAACTATTTTAAAGCGCGAAAACGAATATCCAACACCCAGAAACGTGGGATAGACTAGCTGGGAGGCACTTCGGGTTGATCCATAACGTTCTGTTACTCACAAGAAATGGAATCAAACTCTTCCATCGCTCATATTGGGCAATCGAAGTGGACCAACCAGTCATTTCCGAATACATCCAATCCCTGCGACAGCTAGAAAGGGATACCGGCGAAGACCTTCCTGTCCCCATTTTTCTTGATGGCATGAAATTCATTCACAAGTATGTCGACAGCGACTTGATTCTCGTCCTTGTAGCTGATAACCAAGACAAAGACGAAATTCTGCAAGAAAAAATTGACTCCGCTGTCCGAACAATGAAACAAAAATATTCCAAACAGATCTGGGATTTCAAAAGTAACCGGAACTCCGAAGTCTTCCAAGGCCTTGGTCCTGTCCTCGACTCTGCAATTATCTCAACTTTGAAAGTTGTCCTTCTCGGTGAAGGTGGAGTCGGAAAAACGACAATTCTTAAGATGCTAATGAGCCAACGAGCCGATCTCAATCACATTGCGACTATGGCAGTGTACGTTGAGGAAATGCAAACCGCAAAACTTGGACCCTACGAAATCGCTGTCTGGGACTTTCCTGGTCAAGAACTGCTGGTTCCAAAATGGAAAGACTATCTCCGTGGAACCGATGTTGTCATCATGGTGACTGATTCAACATTGAAGAATGTGATGTCGACACGGAAACTCATTTCAATCATTCGGAAATGGACCGACGGAGCCCTGATTTGGGCAATCGCAAATAAGCAAGACTTGAAAGACGCCCTACTACCCGATACTGTGTCTCGATTAACAGGATTACGGACAATTGGATTAGTAGCTATTGACCCCCGAAATAAGGATTTACTCTTTAAGACACTGATGGGCGCAGCCGCAGAAGTAGCATTTCCAATAGCTTAGAAACACTTAGCCCATCTAAGATTGGCTCTTACGCTTTTTGTTGTGGTTATATGATTGGGCACGTTGTTGAAGCCGAAATCGAATGAGATCTTCGGTTTTCACTTCGATGACAACGCCAGCATAATCACAATTAGGACAATACCATTGTTCTTGGACAATAGAACCAGAGATATTGGTCAAAGGTTGAATGTTGATACTAAAACAGTTTGGACACACCTTAACCCAATTTCGATGATCACTTCGTCCCACTTTCCCTGGATAATTCGTGATCTCCTTTGACGTTGTCTCTTCAGGATTAGGGTGACCCATTTTGTTTTCCTCAACAAGGCTGTGAGATAATGAATGGATTTAAGGATTCCGAATTCGACCCTACCTTAATTCAGTGAACAAGTTAAGAGAATTCCAAAAGTCAGGGATAATTTTCTTAGGGAATACAGGTTGCATATATGAGTGGGTAGTGACAATGCGAGCAATTCGAGCCCTGGTTCATGGTCGTGTACAAGGAGTCTTCTTTCGAGTCTATACCCGAGACAAAGCCAACCAGTTACAACTTACAGGATGGGTGCGCAATAACCGTGACGGCACTGTCGAATGTCACGCCCAAGGACCAAATCCTGCAATTACTGAATTCATTTCTTTTCTTCATCAGGGTTCCCCATCCTCAAAGGTTGATAATGTGTCCGTGAATGAAGTTTCTGTGGATACCAATCTCCGTGATTTTAAAATCACCTATTAGCTACCAATCGAAGCATCGAACACGGATTTCTCCTCGGAACTGTATACTATTTAGGCGGTATATGTGAGTACAGCTGGATGTGAAATAATTGAAAGTCCTCGGTGTTATTGGATCGGCTCGAAAACTTGGGAACTGTGAGGTACTTGTCAAAGAGGCGTTACTTCAAGCTCAAACAGAGGGGGCAGAGATTCGAGCCCTTCGATTATCGGATTTCCATTTACTTCCGTGTAAAGGATGTCTTGCTTGTGTCCTCAAAGATGAGCCTTGCCGTTTGGATGATGATATGCACCCGTTATGGGAGCAGTTCCAATGGGCAGACGCAATCATATTATCTGCACCAACCTATTTCCTTGGTCCGGGAGGGATTATCAAACTCCTTATTGACCGCTTGTTTGAATACAGTCTACAGATTGGGCAAATGCAGCCACGTCCAGGTGCTATTATTGCCACCGCAGGGCTCCCAGAGTGGGATCCTTTCACCCTCCCCATGCTTTCGATGCTAGCAGGGATACTTCGAATCCACCCTGTCGACCGATTCGTTGCCTATCGACCAGGCCCCGGTGAGGTGCTGTTAGATGAAGACACCATGAAACGAACCAAGCAGATTGGCACCACCCTTGTCCGAGAATTGCAGCACCCTAGTGGCGAAAAACAATTGGCAGCCTCAGAAAATGCCTGCCTTCAATGCGGAACCCCCTTCTTCATGTTACGAGATAACAACCAGGTTGAATGCCAACTTTGTCAGGCACGAGGTGAAATTCAACAAGAAGGAGAACGTGTAACAATTACATGGACGGCTAAGGGTGGCAAAAATCGCTGGAGCCCTGAAGCAATGGCAGAACATTTCTCTGAGTGGGTTCTGCGAACTGGTCCTGTTTACCAAAAAAAGCGGGATGAAATACAAAAACGATTTCCGAAGTATCGCGAGATTCCTATCGTGTTAGGACCTCGAAAAACAAAATGATGCACTGGTCTTTTAACTAGCCTTAATCAAAAAAGAAAATGAGCGAGGTTAACCTCCAAAGAAAAGGTCAGTCCTCTTCTTCGAGTTTCCCTTCTGCTCTGAGCTTCTCAAGGAGGGCCTTCTCCGCAGACAAGTCAACTTCTTGTTGTTTGACTTCTGAAACGTGTTCGAGTTTTGCACCTTTCTTGATTTCGCGCTTCAACTCGTCGGTCAGAGAGCCTCCTTTACTTTCTTCTTCGCTCACATCAATCACCTCAAATGCTCCGGATGTTATGCGACCTCGTTTTGTTTGTTGCTAAGAACGCTTCACCATTTCACAGAGTGAAATTCACTTCTTGTCGACAACACTGCCGACGGTCACCGAACTGTAGCTGACTCGCGGACTTTGCTTGAGCCGATCTGGTATGGCCGTACCCTTCTCATCAATGACAAGAGCGTAGCCTTGTCCGACTCGTTCACCAGTTGCAAGAAGATATCCACTCCGCGCAACGGTGTCAGCCAAGCGTAAAGCGGTTCGACGTTCAATGAGGCTCGTGCCTTGAGGCATGATCATTCGGATTTTCTTACCGGTTTTATCCACTTCGCAGCGGATGCCACCTGAGCCTTGTTTTGATTCAACAAGTGTTCCATCTTGGTATTCGAGTACTATCACAGGCGTTCACCTTACGCAGAGAAGCGTTTTACAGTGTGGTTATTCCCCTGCTTTCACACCGTCTCTGCCTTAAACAAAAATCCGTTTCGATTATTAAAAAGGTTTTGTGCCTTTGATTCGCCTCTAAGCTTGGATTGCGTAATAGCCAATGGTATTTTTTTCCTGAAAATAAAGAGAAATGCCGTGACAACCCTCAGAAAAGAGCTGTCTCGGTTAATATTGTTCATAAATCTTGTAAAGGAGGATTAACGCTACGCCAGCAATTCCAATGACTGCGATGATGAGAAGCGTTGTGGCAGGATCAATGGATAGGAGTGTTCCTTGGACCAGGAAGGCTTGATTAGCTGACTCTCGAATATTGTCATAGATATCAGTCGCTTCGATGATGAATACTACGGATCGGAATTCGTGGCTCGGTAATGTTTGTGGGTACCGAGGAAGAGTTGCTTGATAGATATCATTTCCAGTGTCTTGCATTGTTAAAGTGTGCCAAGTAGTTCCGTCATAACTCCAACGAATATCCACTGATTGTACCCCAGTACCATCGGTGACAGTTGCATTGATTGTAATGAGATCAACATCACTGGGATGCAGAGGATGATAGCTGATGTATGAAATCACTGGAAGGGTATCTGCAACCGTGTATTGGACCGTTGCATTATCCCAGTTGTTTTGTGTGTCATTCACATAGATGTGATATTCAACAACTTCTCGTTCTGGAAAAGGTGGAATTGACGCAGAAAAGTTCGCTTGCCTACCAGGGTTTCCAAGCATGGTCACATTGATCCACTGGGTGCCATTGAAGTAACTTAAGATGACGGTGTCTATTAGTGCATCATCTGTGATAGCTCCTGTGACAACGACCCATTGGTAATCTTGAGGTTCGATTGGATTGATGTAAGTGTTATTGATGTTGGGAGGAGTATAATCGATAATGAATAGCTCAGAGAAGGGACTGTAGTTTTGCACTGATGGACGTCCACTCCGCGGAGGGGCGATGAAGAAAGCGCTGACTTTGTATGAATCTCCAATAGATAGGATTCCTAAGTCTACATAGAAGCTCACATTAAATCCGATGAAATACCAGTGGGTCCCAGTACTATTCCAGTTTAGGGTTCCATTTACCAGGGCTCCACCAGACTCTGAGGTCAGAAAAATACTGAAATTGGAAAGTGTAACTTCAGTATTATTGAGATACCCAAATACGGAGTGCCAGACCCAGGCAACTGTAACGTTGAGGGTTTGACTCGTTTGACCAAGATAGATGATTTCAGGTCGAGCCACCCTGAGGTAAGGTCCTTGGAATACAAAGGCATCAGAGTTGGGGCTGACGCCTTGATGAGATGGTTGAACAAGGGAATAGTTAGCCCAACAACGAATCTGGTAGGAATCACCAGGAACAAGGATAGAGATATTCAGTTCATAGGTTTCCCAGTACGTCGAGGTCACATTGTAGGTGAGGACATTCACGAATGTTTCTGTGTATCCAGTTGTGTTTTGAAATCTAAGTGTTGTATTTGCATCAGTAAGGAGGCCCCAGATGGTACTCGAAATTAGTCTCACAACAACATCGATGGTGTCAGAAGTATCTGCAATATAGGTGTAATCGGGTTCACTAATGGTTAGCCGAGGATTGTAGGCGAAAGTTGCCGAAGGATCGGTAGTAGTATTCCAGATTTCAGTTCCGGTGTCGCGTTCGAAGAAACACTTAACTTTGTATGTCTCTGGTTGGAGGTTCCATTGCAACAGATTGTAATCGAGAACCGCCCATCCAGTGCCCGGAATATAAGCAAGATCGTCTTCGAAAACCTCAGATTCATTTCCATCGAAAATCACACTGAAGGTGTGTGCAGTGAGATCACCAGCTTTGCACTCGCCGATATCTGAGGCATTCACAAGCAATACAACAACATCAAGTAATGATGTATTACCAGTTGGATTTGCAGGAGTCCAATCTTCATGGATAATTAGTGGGGTTGTGGCATTCAAGTCGTTGGGCCCAGGAGTAATTGGACCAGCGTTGACTACTGCAGGAGTTCCAATTGAATTACCGAATAGTGGTGGTAGTAGTGTTAAGGTGAGTAAGACGACGAGTAACGAGATTCCTAGGATTTGGCGACGCACAATCAGTCACCCTCAAAGAGGATAGAAGGTCAAAGCCGAGGTGATTCCTAAAAAGATTGCGGTAACGCACAACATTGGAAAAACTTCGGAATATTACCCGAAAATCGAACTACGTTGAAGGAGAGAGGGACTTAAGGTGGCCAACCCTATTGAGAAACACTATCATTTTTTGTTTCCATTCGTTCACAGACAGATGGGTGATGCTACACGGACCTGATTGAAAGGCGAGCTCCCGGCGTCGTTCGATAGAAAACTCAAGCCACCAATAGATGCATTCTTCAATGGCATTTCCATGACTCACGATCAATACGGTTCCAGATTTGCTCTCATGAATTTTCTCTAAAAATGGTGTGATTCTCTGGTGTAGCATTCGCCAACTTTCAGCTTCAGGAAATGGAACCCAATCAATCATGGGCTCGGTTATCTCCAACTCGATTTTGTGAGCTTCTTCAAGTGTCATGTCTGTTGCGATTCCCCAATTTAAATCTCGTAACGCGGGTTCAGCAACTGGAGGAACACCAAGAAATGAACCCAGTATCTCTGCTGTCTGGAATGCCCGATCTAAATCACTTGAGAAAAAAGCGAAAGAAGATTTAGGAATAAGGTCTTTGAGATGTTGCCCGGTGAGTTGGGCTTGCTGTCTGCCTAACTCTGTTAGCGGAGTGTT
>JAEOTD010000090.1 GCA_016839995.1 Candidatus Hermodarchaeota archaeon | reverse complement strand
TGGTAGTATTTTCGTGGTCGTTCACCGGAGACGTCCCAGGTGCTGCGGACCATTTTCTGTTCTTCGAGACGGCGGAGCAACGGGTAGAGGGTGCCATCTTGAACGATGAGCCGGTCAGTAGTGCGCTCGCGGATGCTTTGGGCAATGGCGTAACCGAAGCTGGAGCCAGATTCCTTGATGACAGCGAGGACAAGGAGTCGGAGAAGACCCCGGCGGACGTCACTTTCCCATGTTTCAGGTAGTTTTTGTTTCGGCATATTGTTCTCCGCCTGAGAGCGGTTGTCATGGATGGCAGGCATGTGTTTGTGTGCGAGACTATGTGCCTTGATAGACACAGAATCTCGATACACGATATACCTTGCCACGCTATGTATATCGATTGGTACACCTATAAAAAGTTAATGGATGCTAGGAAAATGAGTACAGGCAGACCTGTTGCTGGAGGGGTCCCAAAAAAGGATGGTCTGCCTGTACAGGGCGGGTCTATCCGCCATTTTCTAGGGCACTTCCCAATACCCTAGAAACCCACGCGTATTCCCTGGAGTTGCTGTTCTGGAAGGATGGTGGTGATTTCCACCACAACCAGCGTAAAGGAAGTGGTACAGGCAGACCTAAACTGGAGGCTGGAGAAAATGTGATCTGCCTGTACGAGCGGTTGTTCCGCCATTCTCTAGGATGCTTCCCATCATCCTAGAAACCCACGCGATTTCCCTGGAGTCAATTGTGTGGAAGGATGGCCATTGAGGTTGCCACCACAATCAGCAGGATGAGAAGGACGGTGAGGGCAAAAAGAACAGACTGAAACCAACTCTCTATAATACAGTTGAGAAGCCGACTGGCTAGATTCAACGATATCATGTCCTGTGAGGGGTTGGTTTCAAGGAAACTATCAGGACTTGCCAATGCCATTGGGGAGGGAACTGAGACCTGGGCATGGTCCACTGGGCTTTGGGCAGGAATGGAGATAACGTGAAATCCAAAATACAAACCTGCGGGCAAAAGGACTGCGAGTAAGAAAAGGGCCCAAGCTTTTGGAAATGGATATTGAGTAGGCTTTTGGCAAAGCATTAGATCCAATCCCTCAGTGGCGCAGACGTTTTTCCTCGTATTTATACATAATGGTGGGGGCAGGGATAGACTAGGACTGGGGGCTGGGAACATGTTGCATGCTAAGGAATTCGATTATTATTGTGAGTATAATCAACTCTGGGATTTTTACAATGCTGTAAGACAGTGTGGCAAATGGGGCTTTTCACCGCTAGGCTTATGTAGTGGTTCGTAAAGGAGGAAATATGCCTAAGTTTATTTTTGTAACAGGCGGCGTATTGTCGGGTATTGGAAAAGGGCATACCACCGCAAGCATCGCGAAACTGTTACAGTTCCGTGGGTATGAGGTTGATTTGGTAAAGATTGATCCCTATCTCAATGTGGATCCAGGTACGCTGAATCCTGTTGAGCATGGTGAGCCGTTCATCACGGATCAGGTCTTTGAGTTTAACCCGACTCCGAGTTTTCATTATACCTCGGCGGAAGTCGACCAGGATTTTGGTACATATGAGCGGTTTATTGGTCGGGCGATTCACCCACGGAATAACATTACCTCAGGACAAGTCTATCTCAGTGTGATTTTACAAGAACGTCTTGGAACCTTCTTAGGAAAAACGGTCCAAATCATTCCACATATTACCGATGAAATCAAACGACGATTACGTGATACGGGGGGTGCTATTAAAAATTTGGATGTCGTGATGGTTGAAATTGGGGGGACGGTCGGTGATATCGAGGCTGCACCCTTTTTGGAAGCAATTCGGCAGTTTCGGTTAGAAGAAAAGTCCTGTGATACCCTTCTAGCACATGTGACGCTGGTTCCCTTATTGCCAACGGTTGGAGAATTGAAAACTAAGCCTACACAACACTCCGTGAAGCAACTACAGGCTTTAGGACTGCAGCCCGATGTGCTTATTGCCCGAAGTCAGGTTCCCCTAACTGATGACGCACGACGGAAAATTGCTTTGCATAGTAATGTTGCTCAGGAAGCGGTAATCTCCAATCCTGATCTCAAAGAAATTTATGAGTTACCTCTTAAATTCTATGAAGAGGGTTTAGATGCGATAATTCTGCAGCGGTTGGAAATGACGGCTAGACCCCCAACTGGAATGACAGATTGGCGTCAGATGGTCGATCAGTTTGTGAATCCAACCACTCATCTCCGCATAGCTATGCCAGGGAAGTATGTGGCGATGGCGGACACCTACGTCAGCATCAATGAGGCATTACGGCATGCTGGAGCAAATCAAGGAGCAAAGGTGACGATTGATATGGTCGACGCAGAAAGCCTAGAAGGCGCTGAAGATTCGAAAGAACAGCTCCTAGCATATGATGGGATTCTGCTGACTCCCGGCTTTGGGTCACGAGGGACCGAGGGGATGATTCAGGCGGCTTGGATTGCCGTAGAAGAGGATTTACCCTTTCTAGGGATATGTTTTGGAGCCCAATTACTCTTTATCGCATTTTGTCGAAATGTGCTGGGAATGAAAAAAGCGAATAGTACTGAACTTGATCCGAAAACGCCTTTCCCGGTGGTTGATTTTCTTCCAGAACAAAAGGCGATTGAGGAAAAGGGAGGGACGATGCGGTTAGCTGGGCATCCCGTGTATATTCAGCCTTCCACAAAGTTACGGAGTATCTATAAGAAAACAAAGGTCCGTGAACGCTTCCGGCATCGATACCATCTAATGTGGGATCCTGCCAAGAAAGCTGAAAAAGTTGGTCTCGTTGTCTCGGCTACAGACAAGACTGGAGAAATCATAAATGCGATTGAACTGTCCGATAAATACTGGATGGTTGGTGTCCAATATCACCCAGAATACTCCTCACGACCCGATTCTCCGCATCCCCTGTATTCTTCATTTGTTGAGGCGATGCTTAAACGAAAGTCCATGAAAGGGTAAGGGCAATAAGGTACTTTGAAACACATAGGATTCCACGACAATGACTGATTCAGAAACACCTCAAGAGAATGGTCTAATTTCCGCTAAAGATCAGCCCGGGTTAGTCCGTAGCCGCCCGACCATCGATGCATACTTCGTCCAATTTGCAGAGCTCGCAGCCACTCGCTCAACCTGTGTTAGACGGCAAGTAGGCGCGGTTCTTGTCCGAGACAAGCATATTCTATCAACGGGTTACAATGGGAGCCCTGCAAATATGAAACATTGTACCACGGAAACCTGTTTACGATTGAAAACTGGGGTGAAATCAGGAGAGCGTCATGAGCTATGTCGCGGAGTCCACGCAGAACAGAATGCGATTATTCAATGTGCGCTCCATGGAGTGAGTAGTCGTGATGCAACCTTGTATGTCACTCATTCACCCTGCACGATTTGTGCAAAAATGCTCATCAATGCCGGTATAAGTCGTGTTGTGGTTAAACGAAAATATCCGGATGAAGACGGTGTTCAAATGCTCAAAGACTCTGGTGTCAAAGTCCACTTCTTAGAAAAATAAGTGCCCCGTGAACCCTTAGGATTGAAATCTGCGCGCGGCAGTGGAGAGGAATTCACCTAACGGTCGAAAATCTGTTTTTTGATCTGCCATAACAAGAAAGATGATTTGTTCTTCTCCGCCCACAATAATTAGGAAGTGACGTTCTCCATCAAGGAATACTTGCTTCATTGGACCGGAATCGGTTTGACCAACAACTACTTGAGCAGAATGGGCGAGTGCTGCAGCGTTTCCTGCAAGAAGATGAGGATTGACGTCAGGGGGCATGCGGTGCTCAATTAGCAAACCCTCTTGGCTGATAATTGCCCATCCTTTGATGTCACGATGCTGTTCAAGCTCTGTGATAATCTCACGGAGTATTTCTTCGTGATTTGCATCATGGACTGTAGTTCTCGCCATCTCAGATAGTCATCTCGAACCTCAGATTAACTACTATCGCGCCGAATCTCGACTTAAAAGTATTGCACAGCCCTTCGGACACGCGAATTTTGTTGCGAAAAGCCCATCTGAAATAGGGGTAGACATAAAACCAACACATCCTAACGATATTCCGCATCACAACGGGCTTGGATGTGACGAAATCATGGAAAAAATCGAAGGGTTTGACCTTTGGACCTGGAAAAACTGTAAAGAAACGTTACTGACCCTTCCGGGACGTCTAGGATTTCCGAAGTCTGATACCCTCCGATTCCTTGACTTGGAAGTCAATCTGATCGACGGAAGTATTACAGACTTAACCTTCAAAAAACCCTTTGATCCTAAGATCGAATACATCTTTTTTCTCCTAAATCAATATGCCAAAGGCACGGAGACTCCAATTACCAACGATTACATCGGGTACAAGCAGATATCTGGAGGTCGCGTTTACGCCGCGGTCTTCGAAGGGCGTGCTGTCAAACCCATCGAAAAGCATCTCGGCGGTACTCCTGAGGTGTTCGAAGCTGCAGCCACACATCTCCATGGCACTCAGGTTAAAGTTGGAGATATCGCCTATACTATCCCCGCACTACCCCGTGTACCTTACACGTATGCAATTTGGAAAGCAGATGATGAATTCCCTGCCCGTGCGAAAGTATTTCTTGATGGTTCAGCTGCATCATATCTTGATGCAGAGGCCCATGCACATCTTGCCTCCCTGACTACCTATCGGCTGCTGGCGATCGCTAATACCCTTTAAGTTTTGGTGTCTTGTGGTTATTCGTCTTGTGTCGATATTTCGTATAATTTGGCTTAAAAGAGTATATACACCTTATAATAGTAATTATTATTCTGTTCGAGTGGAGGGATATTTTCCGTATTGCCCCAAGCCATATATGTTATGCAGTATCAGATATATACTCGAGGGTTTTTGTATGAGTTCACCACAAATCACATCGCAGACCACCACTGTCCCAGGTTTACCCGACCATGCCTTCAGGCTAGTAAAGGTCATTGAAACTCGGAAGGACAAGAACAAACGCGATATGCACTTCCTAACGGTCTTCATGGAGACTCTGGTTGAAGGACGTATCACCCGAAAGAAAGTAACGTCATTAGCGCTCTCTGCAGACTCATCTAATGCTCCCACGCTGTCATGGCAGGCTTATGTCGAACAAGATCTATAGCGTGTAGCATTTGAGCTTGAGCTATCTAAGCAGGTGAGGGTGGCTATCGGGTAGGACGAGTTCATTTGAAATGTGGTAAAATTTCTTTACTGGCTAGTTCCATCGATATTCGTTTCTTAGGTCCAATGGGAGAACCAAAAACGAATTGTGTGATGCCAACCTTCTGTAACGCCTTGATTTTGTCGGTGCATTCATCAGGAGTACCTCGGATACAAAAGGCTTCAAGCATATCATCAGTGACAGCACCAAAGGCCATTGGAAAGTCGCCTTTCCCGAGTCCTTTAGCGATTGGCTCGACGCTCTCTGGGGTTATTCCGTGACGTTCCAAGACAACAGGCGGTGAACCCGCCACTATGAACGCCACAACAGGAGTAGCTGCTTTCGTGGCTTTCTCCATTTTCTTGTCTACGGACACGCTCGCATAAGCTGATATATCAACATCAGAACGTTTCCGTTTTGCGGCTGCTATTCCCTTTTTGATTTGTTTCATGGCAAATTTAAAATCGACGGGATGGGAGGCATTGACTAAGACGCCTTGACCCATGGAGCCAGCAAGTTGAAGCATCTTTGGTCCCTGGGCACCGATGTATATGGGGATTTCCCCCGTCTTTTCGAAGGCCACCTTTGCCTTCTCGACGCTGAAGACCTTTCCTTCGAAATCTTTCATCTTTCCTGTATCAAAGATCGTACGGAAGATCAGAGTACTTTCTTTTACAGCCGTTAGAGGTTTCGTGCGTTCAATTCCTAACAGGTTGAGGGTAATTTTATCACCGGCTCCAATACCGAGAATAGCACGACCCCCCGATAGGTTGTCTAAGGACATCAGGGTTGAGGCAGTTTGGACCGGATTAATGAGGTAGGGGTTGGTAACCCCTGGTCCAATCATTATTGAATCAGTATAGTTGGCGAGGAGGCTCAATATGACATACACTGATCGATTGTTGAAATGGTCTGTTATCCAACAGAAGTCGAATCCATATTTTTCCGCAAGAATACCTAGCGCAGTGGTTTGCCAATAGGCTTCTTGGGGCACAAATTCCACAGCAAAACGTAACTTCGAAGCCACGGATACTCCTCCAAATAAGAGAATTGCTTAACATAGCAGGTTTCACGATAAAAAAGGAAAGGTTACTTTCTCGTTCATCGGAAAAATCGTCACAAAAGCTACATTTTTATAAATCTTAACGTTGAGTCTTGCTCTCGGAGGTTATTGTCTGTCAACCATATTAGATGCTGGCGTCAGCTTAGCAGTATTTGTCATAGCGTTAATCTTTGCGATATTACTTTTCATTGAATATATTCGCAAACCTGAACAAGATAGAGCTATCCTCTTTACAGCGCTTTTCATGTTAATCATGTTTGCCTTAGCGTATCTCTCTATAGGATTACGCTCCCTCCTTGTTCTTCCCGATGCCACCTACATTATGCTCCAGGGATGGGCTGTCCAATGGGGCATATTCATGGGTATTGGTGGCTTTTTCATGGTCTTCTGGGCAATCCGATTATATAACAAAGAATACTTCTCAGGGCGTTCATCATGGGGAATTTTGATTCCGGTATTCGGCCTGGCTGGATACGCAGCACTTCTATGGCTTGCTGCTCTTACTCATCCCAACTTGGTTATCCATGGATATGTTACATGGATCGCACCGAATCTTACGACTTGGTATGGAATTGGATTTACTGTCCTTGCAATTGTCTGTGCGGTGTGTTATCTATGCTTAATCCCACTCGTCTCACTCTGGCTTCGCATGAAGACCCGACGAGGGTTAGGTAAAACAGTCTTCATGAAAGATATGATGATGTGGATCGGTCTGTTACTCATCTTCGTATCAGTTCTAGCCGATTTCCTCCTCCTCTTCGTTTCCCCATTGATTCTTCCAGTAGTAGCTGTCCGGGCACTTGCAGTGGTAGGCTTCCTCCTACTATGGTTCGGATACCGTTTAGCTAACCTATTCCTCAAGTAACCTCTCCTTACAAAACCTTCCAACATCCGTGCATGGACTCACACCATGTACGGGGTTTTTCCCTCTTTCATCAAAGAGAGCCTTGAACTCTTTTGAGGCGATAAATCACACAAAGTGATTATTAAGAGCTATATAGTGTATTTTATTTGGCAGTTTTCGTCAATGTTTTATAGGAGCGAAAAGAACCACTGCGATGTGAGGAGTTCTCATGGTTCAGTATATCTTGGCAAATATCTTTACCTTTAGCATCGGCATCATTTTTCTGATTTCGACTTTCTTTCTAGGTCTTTACACCCTTTATCGCGCTTCAAAACAAGGTTGCCCGGAACGACGTCCAACGCTTGTGTTTGGACTCGCTCTTCTCTTCTTTGGCGCTGCTCATGCCATATGGATCTATCGGGCCGCTTTCTTCCCAACCCATCCCAATATCGCCGTCATCTTTCCATTCTGGCAAGGATTCTGGATTCTATTTGGGTTTGGTGTTTCCTTAATTAGTGTCTGGGGTCTTCTTATGGCCTATCCTGAGTGGCTCGAAACCCGAAAATGGATTGGCATTCTGTTCCTCCTCCCCTGGCTCATTGTAACTTTGGATATCTTACTTCTAGCTAATCCTGCCACCGCTGAATGGGTATGCTCTGCACTCATTACTGACGTTCGACCAGATCTCATTGTTATCTTGACTGTAAGTCTCCCTCTCACCCTCTTCATTGGTTTAGCTTTCGACTTCTATTATCGCCTCTTCAAAGGTTACGAATCAAAGTTTGAAGCTTTCATAGTGTTATTCGGCTTACTGCTATTGCTCATCGGTGGGATTTTCGAAACCCGAGTTATCCCCATATGTCAAGTGATATCAGTGGGACGAATAATGATGCTCTTCGGATTGTGGCTCACCACATATGGTGTCCACCGCGTTCCCACATAGGAATCGTCTAATAAATATCTAAACATCAATCTAACAGGGTTTTCACAATGGAAGAATCCGAGAATAGTAAGAAGAAACTATGGACTCCAACCATCCTACTACTAACTATTATCATGGTCAGTTTACTCCTGATTACAATTTACTATGGTTACGTTCTCAACCTACTCTGGGCTTCAGGACTCGGTTTAATCTGGGGCGCTACTTCTGCGACGAGTTACTACTTCTCGTCACAGAGAAAACAAGCCTTTCGACTCATCTATATCCTACAAGCAGTCATTGGGTTAGGTGTCATTCTTGCATTCGTCTATTTTCAAGCAATATTAGGGCCTACTCCTCTTCACCTTGATATTCTTGTAATGGCATTCAGTGCAGTATTTACCGGAGGAATGCTCGGGATACCCGCTTACAAGTATTCGAAAATCAAGACGAAAACTACTATAGAATCTCAAACCTAGACGTGATCTATAGTTTAACAGCCTACTTGTTGGAGAACTCTGTCAAAGAGGTTTGTTGTGCGGGTTTACTCTTTATTCGTTCATCGGTGATCCGATTAACGCGGTCTCGTACATGTTTAGGCATCCTATGGGGCATTCCCAGGAGTTCCATCATTTCGACACAATTACGTGTAGCAAATCCATGCCAATGGTTATTGAAGTAACCGTAGATGTTCTTAGGCGTTTTAGTTTCTGTTTCTCGAATTTTCGGAACCCATGATTCAAGCTCTTCTTGGTTATACAGATAATAGTACCACAGCTTCTTACCATGGCCATGCCAACGAATATACGCAAAGGGTGCAGTCACTTCAATTCGCGGCGGCAAGAGGGGTTCATCCACAATACAGTAAGCTACTTGGTGCCTGCGAAGGAGTGAGAAGGTTTCATCTATCATCCACGAGAGATGTCGAAATTCAACCGCGAATTCCCATTCCTTGGGGAGTGTTTGTAAAAACGCGTCCAATACTTCGTACTCTTCATTATCAAAAGAAGGAGGTAATTGAATTAGCAGAGGACCAAGGCGTTGGGCATTACGCAAAGGCGACATGAGTTGCAGGTATTCTTGCATTTTTTGATCAGCGCCCTTTGAAATCTTCAAACGCATTTTGTGTGTTATGTCTTGAGGTACTTTAGCAGTGAAGAGAAACTCCTGGGGCGCTCGGGACCATGACTCGACGACTTTTCGGCTGGGAAAATTGTAAAAGGTGGAGTTAATCTCTGCTGTGTTGAAGATCTTGCTAAAATAGGTGAATTGGTGCTTCTTTGAGGGATAGAAGCTTCCTACCCAATCTTCATATTTCCAACCAGCTGTACCAAGATAAATCAAGGGACACTCCCTGTACTCTTCGCGGATGGACATTTAAATAGCTATTCGACTCGCCGGTCAAAGTGAAGATTAAAATTTACTTGTTTTGTACGTGATTCTCCACGTAAACAATGAGATGTTGATGAAAAATATTCCACCAGCGGGTCCACCGTACTAGGGACCCGCCGATGAACGGAAATCCCTCACAGGCACTCAGCAGGACGCTCTGATTATTGCGTCACGGTCAAGGTGGATAAGGCCTTGACTACTTCTTCTGCTGCCATTGCGCCACCGAGAACGTCACCGATAACGTCAAGAGTCTTCACCGGTTCAGCTCGTAGAGCACAGGTGAAGAGGGTTTCCAGACCCATCTCGGTGGCAGTTAGATCCCGCATCATTAGATGCAGCACCATCTTTGCCTCCCGAGCTGGAACGTTCTTTGCGGCTTTGGTCTTAAGCAAAAGATCTAGGAGTGCTGTGGAAACAGGTTCGCGTTGGTCTTGGGGAATTAAACCCACGACCTTTCGTAATCCTTCACTCATTTTTAATCCCAACCAAGGGCCGAATCGTTAATTTTTGATACTGCCCTTACTAATTTCATATATACAATGGATATATATAAGTCTTTAACACTCTGCGCTAAAACTATTGACAAATGTAAAGCTACTTACCATTAAAATTCATCTAGCTTATTTAAACTAGAATTAGAAAAGCAACACAGCTTAGACAAAGACAACTTTCTCACAAAAAAGGGGTCACCCAATGATAGTTAGACCACAAAAGATTATGAAACCTTAACTGTCGGTTCAAAAGGCTGCATGACATTCTTCCATGATAGCACAGTTTGTACAGACTCTCTTCCGTGTGTAATACAAAATCAGTCCCAAAGCAACCAGAAAGCCAATTAACGATAATACGGCGAATATTGAAAAACTCAGAAAGAAAGAAATGACGATTAGGATAATCGGTACAAACCAAATGATGAAGAAATTATATCCCCATTTCTTCGCACAAACAACATGTTTCGTTAAGTACGATTCTTTCCATTCATTCTTCGGCAGCAATCTCTCATTCGTCTTCCCCACTGTCGAGGGATCCCTGACCTTGAAGTAACAATATTGACAATGCCATACTGGCATGGCTAAGAAGTAGAACACAGATGAATAGATCATGTACACCAAAGCTGCCCAGAAATGTAGGAAATAGATACCGATGCTTCCAAAAGCGATCAGGGCAATGGTCAAGATGACAATTACTACCGAGTTATAGAACGGGCACTTGGGGAATATTCTCAAAGAAGTAAGCTTAGCATTCTGTTTTTCTACCATTAGAAATCACCTACGATTTCTACTTGCTACGATATCAGGAATTCACTTCTTGTCTTTCTTCGACTTCTTTGCTTTGGGTTTGGATTTAGTCTTTGGTTTTGAAGTCTTGACTGTAGGTTGTTGGGTTTCAAGGGTTCGCCAAATGGCTCGTTCAGCGATGGTTGCCGCTGCAACTGCAATTTGGCTGTTGCTTTGAAAGACTTGTTCTAGGACAGTAAGCGCCACTTGACGGGGGCCAAAGAGTGTACAAGATTCAGGGCTAAGGGTTGGGAGCATATCCTCACAAATCTTCACAAGATGGCGTTCCATGAGACGTTCTGCCTGCAGTCGCATAGGTGGACAGGTACCTCCCTTGTTGATGACTTCATTGGCTAAGACATCGTCTCGTGTTAGGAAGGCTTTCGCAGAGTCTTCGAATAATCGAGTGGCGAATTGACCGTTCCGAAGGGCTAATTTGAGGATATCTTCTGGACAATCCTGATCACCCAACGTGAGAATTGCAGTAGCAATGGCTTTTGACGCTTCAGCAGCTGAATGAATAGCGTGAAGCACCATACTGTAATTGAGCGCATCGATAGCTGTAAGGTTAATGCGACTCATCACGTTGGGATCAAGCAAAGCGCTTCTGAGTTGTTTATTCACTAGATAGTAGAATTGGTTCACATCTTCATCGAGACCAATAACCGTTCGTGCCATGTTCGCATCACGACCCTGTAACGCCTTTAATGAGTCCTTGAGCATGGACGTCGCGATGGTGTGGGCCCGGTATAGAGCGCGTTCAACGTCCATCTCGGATACCCTAGCGACATTGAGAACCAGTAAATGGCTTGAGCTAGATTCCATAATCTGGTAGCCCGTGAGTAGTCGGAGATACCGTCGTAAGCGATCTCGTTGCTCGGATGAGATGACGCCGTCCGATTGGATATTGATTTCATCAAAATCTGTGAGGTAGGCTGCAACCATTCTTTCTTCTAACAGCCCTGGGGGATCATCCGGTTTGGTTTTGAGTGTAATAGTTCGAGGTTTTTCTCGAGGAACGGTTTGAGGGTAAAGGGCGATGCTCCCATCGGACTGGGGAATGAGTACTAGTCGGCTTTCTTGATCGAGTTGATACTTATCAGCCCATTCCTTTGGAACCGAAACAACGAGGGAAGACATCCCTAAACGCATGACCTTACGGACTTCCATGGATTTCCAACTCCGTACATAACGAGAGTATATACTGGGTGAACAGTTGCCTACTTCCTCAAAAAAGCTCTGATGATTAGAGGTATTTACGACAATATCATGGATATTTAGGGGACAATGGTCACTTGGCTAGATGCATTTGAGGTTCATGGTGTTCAGGGATGGGTGCACAATACCCGAATCGATCTGGAGCAGGACAGGTAATTGGGGAGTTACTTCAAGAACAGGGTTTTCATACTTCTCCTTTGATTTTAGCAATTCCTAATGGTGGACTTGCTGTGGCCCTCCCCATTGCACGAGTTCTGAATGCGGATTTAGACTTGCTTATTGTGAGAAAACTCCAAATCCCCTATAACCCGGAAGCTGGGTTTGGCGCAATAACTTCACTGGGAACTGTCATCCTCAACCAACCTTTAGTAGATAGAATTGGATTGACTGAAGTTGATATTCAACAGGTAATTCAGAAAACCCAAGGTCAGATTGACCAACGGAAAATAGCTTACGAAGGACTAGTGGGTTTGTACTCACCTGAAAATAGAATTGTCGTGTTAGTCGATGATGGCCTAGCATCTGGGTACACCATGCTTGCGGCGATTCAATCTGTCCAACAATTATCTCCCCAAAGGATCATCGTAGCAGTGCCTACTGCCTCAGCAAGTGCAATAGCAAAAGTCCAGCCAATAGCTGATGAATTGATTTGTCCGAATGTAGGAACAGGGTATGTGTTTGCAGTTGCCGATGCGTATCAAAACTGGTACGATGTATCTGAAGAGGAAGTCATTGAACAACTCCGTGAGTTCCGGAGAAAGCAAGAACTTTGATTCAAAGTAAATAATTACTTGGCAAATTGGGCGATGATATCTTCACTGAGTCTTTCTGAGTGTTCATCCAGTGGGGTGAGTTTAATGTCCCTTAGCGACGTTGCCCCCAATCCAAGTTCAGCGCCACGTACCAATTGAGCTTGTTCAAAAATAGACCCTTTCTCAACCTCTGGTGTCGTCCCATAATGTCGCAGAAGAGCAACCCCCACGGCATCAATGGCCAGTCGATCAGTTCCAGCAAGAAACACGTTGGGTTGCGCTTCAGCACCCATCGCAGGACCCCCTTTGATAAAGGCTGTTGAGCCGTCCATGAGAATAAAGGCTGGTTCAAAGGTCGTATTGATTTCTGCAATCATTTCCCGCTGGTGTGGAGACCCGTGAAGTTCACCCATGTAATCGTAACCATCTTGAGGATTGTATCTGGCAACCATTCCAACAGAATTCTTCAAGGACATGGTAAAGTGCCCCCCGAACATGTGGGTCTTCAAACAACAGGTCGAAACAATTGCTTCTGCGTCTATGAATAAGCGAGCGAATAGAAACCCTCGATCCCAATGGGAGCCCTCTACATCACAATGTAACCATCCTGAAAGGGGTAAATCATTAAGCACTTTGACTGGAACTTTAAGTCTCTTGGCTAACGTGAATACGCCACTATCCTCGAGAACCGCCTTTGTATTTCCCATCCCACTGCGTTCACCCATCACGATGTCTTTAACTCCTGCAGATTGCAGAGTTTTGATGAGGAGCTTGAGTGTATCGGGGTGGGTTTGGGCGGGAAACGGATCCGCACTGTTATAATTTGCTTTCAGTGCAATCTGTTGATTCTTGAATTGCTTTGAATCGAACTGTTCAAACAGCTGTGCAATGGCTTTACTTCGATTATCTCCTTTATGCAAATATATCTCTGAAGGCATGTGTACATTCACAATCCTGGAGTACCCTCGATATCCATTCCTTCTTCGGTTGCTCCGTTAAAAAAGGCTTGTGATACCCCTTGTTGAGGGGCTAAGTTCGTCCGAGAAGTTCAAGGAGTTGTTCTTCACTAAGAAGCCCAATTCGCTTAGCAATTGCATCCACAGCAACGACAGCAGGATGATTATCATCCAGTTTAAGGAGTGATTTTCCTTTCAGGTTATACTCGACAATCTGATCATCTGCAGGCACTATTCCAGCGAGTTCAAGGCCTTCATTGTTTAGTCGCTTTTCTAAACTGGCAGCAGTCTCTTTGATGAGTGAGTCTGGGAATCGATTAGCAATGACCCAGATTCGCTTGAATTCGATATGGACTTCTTTGGCGAGTTCTTTGATACGAACAGCGGCATCAAAGGACATTTTTGATGGGTCAATGACGATGATGAGGACATCTACGTTGCGGTCTGTGCGACGGCTTAAGTGTTCAAGGCCTGCGTCCATGTCCAATAATGTCACATCATAATTGGCGGTGATTGTGTCAAGAATTTGGGTTAAGACTCGGTTGACAAAACAGTAACAGCCCTCACCTTCTGTACGACCCATGGCTAGAAAATCAAACTTGTCTCCTTCAACCAGCGCTTCATAGACTTCACCTTCTAAGCGATCCTGTTTTGAGGACGCCGCAGGAATCGAACCAGCATCAATATCATCCCGAAGTTGACTTGCGGCTTCGCCTACAGACATTTCAATAGAGATGCCTAGCATTGCGGGGAGATTCATTACAGGGTCTGCGTCTACAACGAGGAGCTGGTGCTTGGTGTGATGAAGAAGTGTGCGGAGAAGCAGGGTGGTGATGGTGGTTTTTCCCACTCCACCTTTTCCGGACACGGATACAACTAGTTTCTGTCTCATTGGAGTCTCACCAATTCTGCCAGCCATTCGGGGATAAATGAACTTAACCCTTGTGCAATCCCTATCTCCTAGCGTTAACTCAAAAGTCTTAAACCTGTACTTCTATTGTATCCCCAGAGGAACCACGTAAAACACGTTATTTGAAAGGTGTCGGAATTGGGCTATGAAACTCGCCATATGATAACACTTGGTTTATCGCGACGAAAAATCCTCGTGGTTGCTATTGTCATAGCAATTATCATTGGAGTCGTTGCGTCTGCCGCAATTGGCATTCAGAATCTATTCTTAGACTGGCGAATGCTTGATGTCATGTACCTCACAAAAGCTGGTGTCTCTTGGTGGGCCACCTATTCACTCAATGGCTTACTCTTCTTTGTTGCTGTTCCCATGGCAATCATTATCACATTTGTTGGACTTCCATGGGAATCGAAAGCACTCAATCTTATCTACATGACTGACCGCTTAAGTGATCGACGCATCCCACCTTGGTATCTGGTTGTGGGATGGAAGGCACTTCTGTTCGTTGGTTCCTATCTGCTTCTCACCTTCATTTTCACTGAAAACATGCGCTATGTCGCATTGCTCTTCCAAAGTTCTGCGTCTGGTGTTGGGAATTGGGGACAAGTGTCAGAAGTATTTCAACTCATCTTTAATCCCATGGTTCCAGTAGAGGTGGTTTCCGGGTTAACCTCAACCATCGAGGTGCAATACACTATCTTTTTCACCTTCATAACACTTCTACTCGTCGTTGTTGGTGTTCGGGTCATTCTTGATCTCATCCACTACTTCGGACGGATTGGAGGTTCAACTGAGTATCCTGAGGTTCGAGTCCTTGCGTCAATTTCCTTTATTGTCGTGATAGCTCTCTTTTGGTTGTTAATCGGAGTCCCATACATGGAAGTAGATGTGGGGACCCAATTCTTCGTATTTCAAATTCTCATACTCTTTGTCTTCTTTGTCGTCGTCTGTGCAGCATCCTTTGGTTTAACCATCTTCGGTCGATATGGCCGCGCTGGGGAAGTCCCTCGAATGAACCGACGCCTCTACATGGGGTTAGGCATCATCACCGTTGCCCTAATCGTTGGGCCCTCCATCTTTACTGGTTATGTTGTCGCAGGACCAATCCAGGGACAGATGTGGGAGCCCTGGCACTGGGACCCACTCGTAACCAAGGAAATTCATTTCACCAATTGGGCTGGTGGTCCTGGTGTGGGTGAACTGCCCTATGAGTCGTTGGTGAATAGTTCAGGCGTCTCAGATGGCGAAGTTCTTGGGCACGCCAGACTCTGGGACTTTGAAGCCAGTCGGAATAAGATGCGAAGCCAAACGATAGCCAACTGGATGTCCCTGTCTGATAGTGATATCGTCTATGTGGGGGGACGTGAATACTGGATAACTCCCTATTCCCTTACACCCCCAAGTCGTGATGACTTTCACAAAGAATACATCCTCTATACTCACGCAGAGGGCGCCTCTGCACTCGACGCAAGTAGCGCATCTGGAGAATTCTTGACGGCTGGGCAATTTCTCAGCATCTTCGGAGTGAATGCAAACTTCCCAATTTACTACGGGGAAAGTCCTCCAAGTCAGTTCAATGATGGATTTGAAGGATTTGTGTTAGTTGACACAACCATTGCACCAGAAACTGGTGTCTATAGCTGGGAAGGAGAACCCGATTATCGCCTGACCGGTGCTGAACTTGCACTCAAGAAACTTGTCTGGAGTATCGAGGACTTCAGTTTTACATGGTTAGCTTTCAATGAACCAGTCGCAAATGTTCTAATGCATCGCGATATCCAGGACCGAGTTCAAGCCATTCTACTCCCTTTCATGTATACTGACCATGACCCCTACCTTGTCTTCAACCGAATTGATCGTGAAGCCTATTATTGTGTTCCAATCTTCAGTGGTTACCCAATGCAACTCCAATACGCCCAATCTGCCTATTTGCGGTTATTAGGCTTTGCTATGATTAATTGCGCCACAGGCGAAATCACATGGGTACGAAACCCCAATGCTGATCCTGCCCAGTTCTTCATTGAATCCCTGTATGAGAACTGGTATCCGTGGATTGATGTTCCATTGTGGCTCGAAGATCAGCTCCGTTACCCTGAAGAACTAATCGATTATCAACTCGCCGTGGATTTCTACTATCACGTCACCGATCCATGGGTCTGGCGGAACTACTCGGACTTCTTTGAAAAACCCCACAGCCAGCCCGACGTTCACTACGTACTCTTTCCATACAATGGCAGCCTTCATTGGGTCGGATACCAAGCCGTCCGTTATATCCAGCATGAAGCACAGAAAATGGCTGGATTCTATCTCTTCAAAAACGGACCAGACGTTGGGACAGGGGTCTTTGCTCGTTCAGGGACTTTAGATCCGACAACACAGGTACCAACCAGCCCCGTATTTGGCGTCGATGCTGCAGTAGAAAGCTTTGAGCAACAAGCACGTTCAGATCTTGTACTCATCCAACCTTATCGAATCGGAAACCGGCTACTCATGACCCTTAGTGGCACTCTTGTCTATCTGTTTCCTGTATACGCTGAGCAGGCATATGGTGAATCATTAGTTGAAACATTGGTATTCGTTGGGATGGTCGATGCCGAGGATATTAACCACGTAGCCTATGGCGGCACCGCAGCCGAAGCCTACGCGCAGTTCTTCTTCGGCTATAACCAAACCGTAACTGGCGTCAACTTCGTTGAAACTAGTTTGGATCCCTTTGACATCAATGTGGGCGACAATTCTTCGCTGAGTTACCTGGTGATGAACGGAAACACAACTACTAGTGATGTGACTATTCAACTGGGGGTTCATGGAACGAACTTCGACATCTTCTATCATGGTGCGAACGTCACTCCAACCAACTTAGGTGGATTGAACCTCTACAATGTCGGCATGTCGACGATGTACCCCATGGACCTGATGGGAGCCACCATCACCATCAACGCCAAGAACCTTGATCCTGGAGTTCTTCTGACGACCTTCATCATCGAATTACGAATAATTGTCGATGGTGTCATTACAGAGACTGAGTTCTTCTATCTCACCGTCCGATCCAGCTAGCCTCAAGTATTCGCTAACGTTTAATGAACTAATCACAGGTTTCAGAAAAGGTAAAATACGAGGTATTGTTAGGCAAAAAGAGTAAGGAATTAATCCCTTAAACCAAGATGACGTCAATCCCTAAGGGTGGTGTACTTTCCTCCAGTTCTGAACATCTAGCGGAGCTAACTTTTGGTTCTGCTATGAAACTCAAAGGGTTTTCCTGCTTTTTCGTAACTAAGTCAACCCAACTAAAATTACCTGCTACTGACTTAGGCCTCATCTCTATTCGATCAGGATTATATGCGAAAACACAGCAGTCGAAATCTGTTCTTTTCATGCCCGTAATTAAAAACTCAGATCTACTTACTTTCATCCCACGACGGGATACGACATCACTAGGGAAAACCGGCTCCGCTACGGGAAATCCCCGGCGCTATTTGTTGGTTGCTTATAATTCCTTATCAACATCGTTCCAACGAAAAGCTGTATCCCGAATATTTCAACGGACACCACTTATACGTCTGAGGTCTGGTATAGTGCTATTACCACAAGTCCGGATCCGGCGTGTTCGGCTTTATTCTCCCTCCCTCCTTCGTCCAAGTGAATTTATTTCTCGGCTCCTTGAGCTAGGCGCTGATGTGTGGTATGCACCTCGTCTCGAACTAGTTAATCCCGCTGGGGATGAAATTCTCATCAAATTGATAAGTTCACACCTCCATTTTCGTGGCCAACGAATCATCACAGGTTGCCGCAGTTTATTCACACAATTAAAAAACGAACCAAAAGGAAACAATCATCTACAACGATTCAACATGCTTTTCGTCAGATTACGATCACAGATGCGTCTTTTTAGAAAACAGACACAATTTTTCCAGAATGAATTTGGAATTACTCTTTCTCCTCTTGCTAACCGAGTAGCTTCCGCAGTCACTCGAGTGGGTCACAAGTTATCTTTATGTGACACCTAAAATATCCTCAAACTTACCTTATTTCGTAATTATAACTTTGATTTATGTCCAAAATGTTCCAAGAAAAAACATCAGGGCTTAACACACGAAAAAAGAGGTTAATTGAGCATGTTTTTTGGTTTCAAGCAGTGAATCGCCTTATTTTACTTCAGAAAAGTTTCATTTGGAACCAATTGAGTTGGAACAAGTAGGTCGTGATTCTCATGGCTAAAAAGAAGTCAGGGAAGAAAAAGAGTAAAGGTAAGACCACTTCCGGAAAGAAGGGTAAGAAGTGACCCATTTCGAGTCGGGTGGTCCCTTGTATACGCCGACCTCTACTCAAAGAGCAGGAGTGGACCGTTCACCCTGCAGGATGGATAGAGGTTGAACAGTTACCTGTCGAACAACGTCGTGATGAATCAAAGAAGGTGAAAAAATGAATCCATATACATTCGGTCCCGAAGACGACGAAGATGAATGGGAAGTAGAATACGAGGACGAGGAGGACTGGTAACAGCCTTCTCGCCTTTTATTTTTTTGTAAAACCTTTGAAATCAAGAAATACTTCTTGTGTTCTCTTTATTCCTCACAACTATCAAAACCAAGCTAGTTCAAGGTGATATCTAATATCCCAGCCAATCAAGGGATAGGAGGAGCCGTCCAGGGGCAATTAGTCCCTCTTGGTGAATTGCTCCCGGGGCTAGATGCTCGTCAAGCACTTTAACTAGCTCAGCAGCCAATTGGTCATTGAGTCGTACAGTTACAGCTTTGTTCTTAATTTCATAGGGCATATCCACTGTAACACCTAGTTCCATTCGTAGGATGAGCCAAATTTGCCATTCAATGTCAGCATCATTTTCCCTCGCAAGCCGAAGAACATCGATATGTTCAGGTGGATTGCACAAGAATTTGCGTGTGCTTTGACCCTTTTCCTTGAACTCCTGTCGCATGGATTGGACGGCATCGCGTATAATCGCTAGGGCTTTCTCTGAACCATTAAACATGATTTCCGGCCACCATTTGGTCGATGGTTCTAGACGCACTTTCCAAAGGTAGAATTCAAGTTCAGTGAAGACTTGCTGATTTGGTTTGTCTGTCAATCTACCCCAATCCTCAAGCGATGATTATTTTTGGTGTTAATGTACCCAACCCATATTTATGACATTGTGTGAGGTGTTGAATCTCATTTGGATCTAATTTCATGAGCTTAGCGAGTGTAGCATCCACGGGAACCGGCTTATTACCTATCACAAGTTTGCCCAGAGGAACTGTTTCAGGACCATTCCATCCTTTGACGCCGATTCGAGCATCCAATACTGCGAGGTTAATTGGAAACAGGCGATTCAGATCAACGATAACTTCATTGATGTTTGGGTGGTAAACTCCCTGTTTTTTCTTCGGAAGAAATCCGAAGAGGTTTTTCAGTACGCCAGTAATGGAGGTCAGATAATGGGTCTTAGCTTGGGCCACAGAGATTATGTAGCAGGCTTTCATCAACACATCTGGTAATTTGGGATTCTCAAAGTACTCGCCTGTGAAGGCTACAAGTTCTGTTGACCTTTCACTAAGATTCACCAGTTTGACATCGAAATTGTCCTGTTGAAATTTAGTGGCAATGTCCACATACCCGAATTTTGTAAAGGCTTCATTTGCCCACTTGCTTTGGGAGTCAGATTC
>JAEOTD010000001.1 GCA_016839995.1 Candidatus Hermodarchaeota archaeon | reverse complement strand
TGTAGGTGGCAATCGCTGTATCATAGATTTCGTCCATCTTCGAGGCATCCGTGTAAAAGGTGACTTGGATTTTCTCGATGATGGGGAGTTCTGACTTGTACAGACGTTGGTAGACTTGTCCAAGGATTTTGAAACTATTGAAGCCTTTCTGGAAGGCTTTCTTACCAATGCGGATCCACACGTCATAACGTTGGTTAAGGTGCATTGTACCTTCCACGAAGTTTGTGTACTCGTGAACGTGGCGTTCAATAACTCCTTCTAGGTCTTGTTCAACTTCCTTGCCAGCGACCTCAATGAGAATGCCGAATGGATGGCTTGCGCCTTCTTCGAGATCTTTGAGGTCTGGACCAATGATTTCGATTTTTCCGTCTTCGATTTCGTTCGCTTTTTTAGTAAGGACCAACTCGAATTTCTTTTCGATTTTGGGTCCACCAAGTTCAACTTGCATATCGGCTCTACGAATGCGTTCACCCTCGTGAACGACTCCGACTTCTATAGGTAAGTCTTCAAATGACATTACTTAGCACCTCCAACGGGGGTGAGAATTTCTTTGAGTGCGTCATTCCAGTTCTGTTTCTTGAGGTTTGGAAAGCTCCATGTTGCATGAGGTTGATAATAACGACCGAGAGTAACGGTCTTGATGTGGGGAGAGAAGTTGATGAGCGCAGACAACATAAGCCATTCCATGTAGTATGGGAAGCCAAAGGTCATGACGAGGTCATGGGGTCCTTTCTTCGGGGCGACTTTCCATTCGTGGTCTTGAAGTCGTCCAGTGATTTCCATGGCACCATACGAGTAGGCATTGTCAAAGCCTTTCTCTTTGAAAGCTTTGATAGTGTTAGCTGTGGCCACGATGGGGATATTATGGGTCGTGGAGAATTCAATGAAGTAATCAATCATGGATTTCTTCCGCGTCTTCTCCGTAAGTGCCTGTGCACCAACCACCAAAAGTGGATATTTCGCTTTCTTAATGAGAGCACCCACCACGGCTGTCTTTTTGATGCCTTGTGCTTTCGTTGGTCCACAGACTTCGGCGCTTTGCCAGGGTTCAGCTCGCATCATTGTTACTCGCCACCTCCCTTACCACCGTAGACAAGTCGTCTGACAAGTGTTGGGTCTGGAATAGGTTTCTCTTTCCATTTATTCTCTTTCATCTGAGCATGGATTTTGGCCTTGAGAGTGATGGGAATATCGGTTTCTCGTCGAATGTAGGTATGGATATCTTCAGGGAAGTATCCCATGTAGGTCTCGTGTAAGTCAATGTAGTGACTCAGTTTGATTGAACGACCCTTCGCAGTATCGTTGGGTCGGATAGCGAGTTTGGCGGTCATGACCATCATTTCTTCGAAGTTTTCGACTGCATAGAAGAGGTGTTCAGGACCTGCAGCGACTTGGACACGGTCGCCAGTTCGGGCATCCCAAACCATCCAGTCTTCGGCCTTATCCGCCCGACCGAGGAGCATTCGCCGATATTTTGTACCATGAGGACCAACAATGACAGGTACACCGAGTCGCCAGAATCCAGCAGCAATAGAAGCCGCTTTCTGTGACATGGCCCCCCAAGAAATTCCAACAGCACCCACACGATTGTGAATGTAGTCAGCAATTTCTTCGTAGTTTCCTCGAAGGTTTCGTTTAGCGAAGATACTGGCGATTTTGATGGCTGCTCCTGCGATATGGGAGTTGGCAACACAAGATCCGACGTTGAGTACACTTCCAGCATCGAAGGTACCTGGACGTCGTTCATAGATTGATTTACCTTCATCATCTTTGATTGTACCAACAGTCATGGCAGCACAGCCAGAGAAGACTACAATAAATCGACGCTTGGCAAATTCTTCTGCGTGGTCATGGATAGCTCGTCCACCATCAGGGTAGTTAGCACAACCAACATGAGCGATGACACCAGGGATTTCTCCGAACACAATGGGTTGTCCTACAGTTCGAATTTCAGTGTCTTTGATAGCACCTCGACCCGAACGAACCATAAAGGATTCTTGTTTCCATCGGCCTTCTGCTGCTTTGACCATCCAGCTGTGTAATTCGTAATCATTGGGGCACGCAGATTCACATCGGGCACATCCAATGCATTCGTCATATACATCAGCGAGAGGTCCTAGGTTACCTTCTTGTGCTGCTAGGACCGCATCCATGACTGGTTGGTTATTCGGACAGGCTCGGATACATTCAGAACATTGACGACAGGCCTGAGCGAGTTCCTTTATTTTTGCTTTACTTGGCAGGGATCCTTTCTTTTTCCGCTTGGGGTGCATTTTGATTGCAGTCTTTACCACGACTTCACCGATTTTCGCATGATCTCGTAGATAAACTCCAGCGATTTTTCCGGAGACAAGATCTTGGACGATGTCATCAACGTCATCATCGGTACGGTCAGGGAGTCCCATAGCAGATTTATCACAAGTTGCAATAACTGGTGAATGAACTTTCTTAGCATGCTCAACGATATCAGTTCGGATACACTGCTCGTCCACAACGACCACATCAGCAAAACCGCTTCGGACAAAGCGTAACTGCCAAGAGATAGGACCAACAATCTTTGCTTTCGCATCATATCGGGCAATATCCCAGGCCGTACAGCAGATACCACCAATATCGATTTTATCGGCTACGCCGGTTTCTGAAGCATAATCCATGATGTAGGTGGCTGGAACAACGTTGTGCCCAATGGCAAGAATCATTGCCTTCTTGGGGTCCATACTCGAAATCCCAGCTTCAACTAGCGGAGCCTCAGGATCGGATTGTGGAAAACCAAGGGTAGAAATTTGGGCTAGGTCCGCAATTTCCATACCAACCTGATCCACCATCCCCACATGGAAAGCCTTGGATTCAAAATCAATCCAACTGCCCTCCTGTCCTGTGTGGACAGCTGAAAGGGTATGTGTTAACTGGGTTTCACAGTAGTCCAGAACTGCTGACGCTTCCTCAAGTGTTCGGGGTCGAATACCAGTTACCAGTCGTGTCACCGGTGCTTCGATTTCAACTCCATCACCTTGGGTAAGCTCAAAGCGTGGACCAAATTCGTGAATCATATGGTCAACCATATGTCGAGAGTGCGCAAGGTGTGCAGCACACCCGATGTTCGCAGCAGCCAGCACAATTCGTGCTGATTGTCCTTCAATATCGAGCCCACAAGCTCCCCGCTTGCCACTTGTCAAATCACACTTTCCAAAAGTACACAAACAGCAGAGTTGACATGCTGGCATGTACGCAGGCCGGTACCGGGTTAGCAGTTTGTGGTCCCAGCTACGAAGCATGGTAACATCAGGCATTGGGGTGGGTCCCATGGGTTCGTCCCAATCATCATCTACGACTTTGCCAATAGTGACTTCGACGTTCCGGAAGGACCCAAATCCGGTGTCGAGTTTATCGGCTTTCAGTCGTGCTCGTTTTTGTTCAGTCAATGCAAATTCAACCTTCATTCTGCGCGCATTAAGAAGGTGAGGTAGTGTCCCAATAGTAGCAGTATGTCCTTTAAGTTTTGATGCTTCTGCAAAGTTTCAGAATAACACTGTTAATCCCACACCTAATCCTGTCCTTTTCTGTAACTCTTTAATAGCCGGACAAAGTTGTAGATATTGTTGGTGGGGTTCATGAGGCGCAAAGTACTACTGCTATTTTGTCTGGGTATTGGTCTGTGGACGATTCAAACGCAACCCTTGACGTTGGGTGTGCCACCAGAGGGAAGTACCTTTTACTACAACGTTAGTATTCGACGGGCTACTCAGGAAAACCTTGGAGAATTGTTTGTTTTTGATGAAGTAACCAGTTGTCGTTTTACGATACTCCAAACCATTCTTGTTGGGATTCGATATCTTGTTGGCTTCAGGGGTTATAGTGTCTGGTATCCCTACGATTATATTTCTACAAATTCCTCTGTGGATCTTTCTAGTAATCTAATCTCCTTTGACTTAGTTACTCGAGATTATGATGGGGACAATCGTTCAACTTATACAAGAATCTACAATACTCCTCATTATAATCCGCTTGAAGGTTGTGTGATTTTCTTAGTGACTCCTGATTGGACAGCCCATGAGAGAACATGGAATATCTCTGCTAATGAAATTGCTAATAATCGGTGTGTGAATCATGCATTGACTACAGTGTACCATTCGGGAAGAGGCGAGTTTCGATACTCAATCCCTGTGAATTTTGAAGGGTACGCAATAATTGCTGGGCAAAATCTACAGGTGAATGGAACAACAACCTTTGGGTTCTATTGCTCCTATGATGCAGATGGTGTGTTGCTTCAGTATTCGGTTAGTTCCTCTAATCATTTTTTTAATGCCTTTAATCAAATCACCTATACATCAAGTGTAACCATTACACGAGCTACTACTGGAACATTCTTAGTTGCAGTTTTTCCCTTTGTGATTTACCAGATACTTCTAGCTGTAATTACATTGCTAGTTGGAGTCGGATGTGGTTTCTGGTTAGGCAAACGACACCGTCGAATGTGAACAAAAAAACTCTCCCCGTGTTATTTCATTGGTTTTCTTTCTTCACTCAAGGGGAATCTTCTTGCCGTTAATGTATGCTTCGGTGACTTGACTGTAGAATTCAAAGGGGTGTCCAGACCACACGACGAAGTCAGCATCTTTCCCGGGTTCAAATGACCCAATGCGATCTTGGAGATTCAAGATTTCAGCTGGGTTAATGGTCACGCATTTGAGTGCGTCTTCTCGGCTCATACCTTCCTTTATGGCATACATTGGAAGCAATGGAAAATGTAGTGCAGGGGTGAGTGAGTCGGTTTGTAATGCGACCTTCACGCCAGCATCATTGAGGATGACTGCAGTCTTGAATCCCTTTTCTTTAACTTCGGGTTTTCCTGACCAAATCATGGTTGGTCCAATTACTGCGGGATATTGCTTCTTGGCAAGGAATTTGGTGATTTTGTGACCTTCAGTACAATGGATGAGAATTAACCGGAGATTGAACTCTTCAGCGATGCGGATGATGGTTGCGATGTCATCGGCTCGGTGGCAGTGAGCATGGAGGGGAATTTCGCGTTTTAGAACCATGGCA
>JAEOTD010000089.1 GCA_016839995.1 Candidatus Hermodarchaeota archaeon | reverse complement strand
GATGAGGTGAGTCTAACCATCCAACCTTGGGTTGATAGTGTGCCCACAATTACGTGGTTCCGAATTATGTTACCCCTCTCATCCCGAATAGCTTCAACTATCCCCCGAATCCTAACTTTATCACCTTTATGAAATACTGCTGAAAAAACGCCTTCAAACGAAATCACTTCAGTTAATGCCGGGAGTTCTGTATAACCCTCTTCCATTTTGATATCGCCAACCAGGTAACGAGTTGGAACGAATAGGTTCGCTTCATCCTCCATAATGATTGCCGTGAATTCAACTGACTCTACAGGTGAATACGTTTCAGAACCATATTGGTTCATAATCTCCCCGTCCATACGGACAGGACTAATCGAAAATGCTGTTTGGCTGAAACGACCCCGTTGCCAGTGCGACCACGCAATCTGTTCCGCATAACGAGCCGGAACACCTAATGTCCGAACCTGTCGTAATTGCCAGGCTTGAACCTCTTCACCAGAATACGGCTTTACCTTGTTTTCACCAAATAACTCATCCATCACAGCTCGAATTCGCTGTGCATTCTCCTGCCCATACACCAACAGATCAATATCAGAAAACATGGGGTTGTGCATCTCTAGAAGAATCGACCCTGATATTCCAAATCGGGTAACATCCACGTCACTAGCTTCTGAAAGTAAGGTAACAAGAGCCTTAACTTTAGACTCTAAGGGATCCTTCGGGTTCCGCATGATTTCAGCTAAACGCACTTCAGGCAGATAATACGCTATTGTGTTTTCCCAGGGAACTAGTGGAAGTTTGATTCCTCGTACTGGATCAAGCTGAATATATTCAGGGTAATTTTCCAGCAACCAATTACTACTGGATTGTACTTCCGCCGCACTATATACTTGCATCATTCGCTGGTAGTACACACCTTCTCGTTCCCATTTTCCTTTCGTATCCGGACGGTATTTCAGGTAAGCAGTATACGCGTCTGGTGGGTGTAGGTAACCCACAATCGTGAACAACAAACCTTCCTTGGTTTCTACAAAATCCTTGTCTTTGGGAAGACGCGCCACCCCTACACCACCACTTTACTCAAAGTACATTACTCGGTAATAAGATATCTGTTGGCTGACTGCCTAACATGAATCGCACCCATTTCTCTTTCCCACACTCAACCTGCTCTAAGGAGCCTTGCACAACTGCTTCTTCGTCCTGATGGACCTGTTCTGCGAATCGCCCACGAAAACTTACAATTTCCCTCACGTCATCTATAGGCTTACCTTTCAAAAACGTCACATCATCAATTTCATACCGACATGGGGTGAATAGTCCATCCCGATCATTTGTAATCCTACATCGAACCCGTGCTTGACCTAATTGATGGTAGGTACAATCTCCATATTGCTGGTGGGTTTCATCCCAATCGAGGATGGCTCGGATGAAGTAGTGATGTCCACCAAACACACCATGCATGGATTTCAACCCATCCACAGCTAACATCTTTTCAATAGGAATCCCAGTCCCTGACCACCGAAGGTTATACACCGGTCGATAAGTGTCAAGGCGATACCCGGAAATTCCTTCTTCAGGCGTTAAATGGGCTCGACGCATTGCTAGTTGAACAGCTCGTGCTTCACGGCGTCCATAAACGATTAAATCAATGTCTGATGTTGGTCCATGAATGTCGATTTGGATGCTCCCTGAAATCCCTAATGACTCGTGTGGTACTCGTGCAGTCTGTTCGATGACATCAGCAAAGGTCACCACATCCTGTTGTAGGGAATCTCGGTCCTCTCGCTCGCGAAGTTCAAGGAGGAGTTCTTGCGGTTTAAAGATTCGTTCAACGTAGGAATGCGGAACCCCTTGCAACTCTTGACCAAATACAACATCATTAAACAAGTAGTGAGGATACTTCTGACGAAGATAATCAAAGCGTTCCTGCAGATGATAGACTTTATCAAATCGCAAACCATTCCGCGTGCGTCGACCATTTGGGGAGGGATAATATCGCAAGAAGGCAATTACTCGATCCGGCGGGTGCACTAACCCTTTCACATCAAAAATTAGCCCCTCCGTTGTTTCAAGAAAATCTCCTTCTCGGCTTTTGATTTCTTTTGAAATAGTAAGCACCACCAGATAATTCAGAGGCTAATTAACTGAATTGGGGTGGTCAAAATCCTTTCGTTGATTCTAGTATTCCAGTCCCAGAGATGGAATAGCAAATTCGTCTTCAGACCAGTTCCAATATGAACCGTTCCATTTATTCGCAATACGGGTTGGAGCGTAAGATCCCATATTCCGATACTGCTGCATTTGCCAAACCTCATGGACCCCTTCCTCCTCGAGTGTTAGAGAAAGAAGATTAAGAATAGTTCCGAGACTCCGTGAAGGCACATGGACATTGACAACACAACCTATGTTAGTAATTGACGCAAAACCCTGAGGCATCTGTGCTACAGCTACAACCAATTGTTCAGCAATATGGGGCTCACATCTAATGGCAAATGAGATGAAGAAGGGGAGCTGTGGTGTTGAGAATGTAAAGAATGGCTCCAATGTCCTTTCTTTGAATAAACGGTTTTTCCGTGTAGACACAGTTGTACGGGGTGCTTCAATTCCGACGGCGTTTAATCGGTTTTGAATTTTCTTCATTGGAGCTTGACTGTCTCCTCCCAAAAAACAGGCTAGATAATAATCCAAATTGTCAAATGGGCGTGCTATGGTATTAGATAAACCTCGAGGTTTTGGTAGAATGGCCCAATTCTCCCGTACGAAATTAAGAAGGCCTAAGGTAGAAACATCACCTTCAATCATCCAAGTACTGGATTCATAATCAAAATGGTCAAAACATATGGATTGATTATATTTTGTAATTTGATGGAGCTGATACTCCTCAAAAAATTTCTCACCTAGACGCTCAATTTGATCCAAGAATAGCTGAGTTGGTTTTCCCTGATCGGGAATAAGAAATCCTGCAAATCCTCTTTGAAAGGTCGTATCAAGATTTATAGATCGTAAATATGTGGACATCTCTTCGTTGAAGATTTTCTCAAGATGACGAGAGGCTTCAACTTTAGAGGTCATGAAGAATAGAGCATAATGTCGAAGCTTAAACCGCCCCCAGTCAATCATGTTAGCGAATCTTAAACCAATCTTCTCTTCTAGCACCTTGATATCTTTTCGAACTGTCGGAAGACTCACATTCAGCTCTTTTGCCATTTGCGACTGTGGTGTGTTAGGGCGTTGATTGAGTAGTGTCATTAATCGGATTTCTCTTCCTGTAATTCGCTCGGTTTCTTCGGATACCAATCCTCGTAACAAATCTCTAGTGACTTTTTCGTACGAGGTTATGTTGAATCGGATAATAACTTTGAGTCGCCGTAACAACGAGTTGTAAGTTCTTTCTCGAGGTGTTACAACCATCCCATCAAAGTCTTTGTATGGCTGGAGACTGTAGTCTTCTTCTGTAAGGGGTTCTCCCTTCACTCGTTTTGCATACACTCTTAGGTTATCAAGTAATGAGTTGATTTCAAAAAGTTCCTCACTTGGACGCAATACTTCGTGGATGTTGTGCTTCAACGTTGAGAGCAAATCTGCTACTTCAACCATAGATTGCACGCGCGCCACACCATCGTCAGAAAGAAAGAAACTGCCATAAAAAGTTTCCTTTTGACGAAAACCCAGAAAGATACAAGTTGACTCAAAAGTCTGTTATTTGAATGCTTGAATAGTATCGCATCTAAAGCCTATTCTACGCCGTTGAAGCTTCTATTGGTAAAACTGGGTTTTTTGTCCGCCCCGTTATCTGCTCCAAGAAGGGCTACTTAAAGGCTTGTGCCCATTGGATGTAATAGATTCCAGCAAACACACTCGCAAGGGAAAAACCACGGAAGTGAAAACCGCACAATGAACCCGTACCGCTCTGATGCTTGGCCGTACTAAAAAACGGACACACTGAGTTTGGCTTGCTCAGTGAAACTCTAGATCACTGCGGCTTTGAATTCATCTTCGCTTGTTTTTCCCAGTTGTGTTAAGAAAGGTGGAGAAAAAAATGGCTACAGAACTGATGGAAGAAACCCAGCGAATAAGTAGCATCACTGATGCCTACCCAATAGACCTCAATATTACCCCGAAAACGGGGTGTGAAGACCTCCGAGAAATCGGAGCGATTGGTACCTTGCTATTAGAATTAGTCAAGGATACCTGCGGCCTCAATGGTCGGATCATCGTTGAAGCTACTCCTTCGGGAGTCCGCGTCCGCGTTGAGCCGAATGGTCAAGAAGTCTCAAGCGTCGCCAGCATTGGGGGTGCTTAGCATGGCGACTCTGAGGGGAATTGCCGTGACCACAGGGACAGAAGACAATAGCGACCCAGTGTTGCGCTTGGCCCGATCCTATTTACGGTCGCAAATTGTCACGGACAACCTTGACCAACTTGAGAAGGTTGAGATGAACGACGTGTTCCGCCTCCTGGAACGCCTTTCTCAACAAGTCGACCGAATGGAATTACGTCGATTATATGACCTTCTCACGGAACTTGTCGTCGTCCGCGAGAATCATCTTCTCGTCAAAAAGGCGTCGCACGAAGCCCGACTAAGAAAGGCTATCCAGCACACCGGTCGATTGGGACAATTCGTCAGTCTAGTCCTCAATGAAGCCACTTAACCAGTCATATGACTCTGTCCCAGTGTCTCTCGCCTGCACTGGGGCAGAGCTCGACTGGTATATCTTGGTTTCATCTGGGACAAAACGACCAGCGGGAAACGGACCAAGAGGGGCTTTGGGGCCTACTGTAATATTACCAAACTCGGGGTTTTTTCCCCCTTCTTGGTTCCCTCCACCCCTTTCTTCTTGTAATTATTTTCCAAGTAATTTGAAGAATTCTTTGGGCTCTTCGCCCTCTTCAACGATGATTACTTCTTGATGGCCTGCTCGTTGGCCATCATAACCTTCTGCTATACGCATTGCCTCCCATCGTTCGAAGGCAGTGGATTCACGTCCACGCCAAATGTAGATTTTGTTATATGTGTCCAAAAGAAAGACGTCATCCGTGGCCAAGGAGGCTTTGACTCGGTCGACCTCATAATATAGCTGGAGGTCTTCATCGATGTGGACCCTAAAGAGCTTGAACTCCCGCTGCTTCAGTGCAACGCGTTTTAGAATGCCTTCTGTGTCTTGTTCGGTGATTGTGATTTTTCCTTTGAAGAGATCTAAGAATGCCGTTGGTTCCTCGCCTTCATTCACCGTGACGAGTTTTGCTGCACCTTTGCGGTCTTGGTCTTTCCATACGGAAGTAATGGCTCCGATGAACCGTTCATCCGGAGTTGACTTTTTCCCAATCCATGAATAGATGATGGGTCCTGTATCTACTAGGTACACATCACCAGTACCAAACTCGTTAAGATGATCCAGGGGAACTCGAACCAGTTGACCCTTTTGAACATGGTATTTGATGAATTTCTCACTCATGTAATCCACACTCGACTCATTCGACAATAGTACTAGTCAGATGATAAGACAGCTGCAGTGGTTCTCGTCTTTATAACTTTCCTTTCCATTCCATCAACCAAGTCGGCACACTCTTAAGCGGGAACAGCAGAATCCGGAACGACCCGACCATGCCCTCAAACGCCACTAGTACGCCTGAATCCTATTCGGTTCATGTCTTACCAACTCTTGGGATAATCAATAAAGGCGATGACGTAGGGAGACAGATTTGTGAAGCCAGCCAACGGGGATTTGCTCTCCAAAACCAAGACGTCCTAGTCATCGCGCAAACCATCATTTCGCGAGCAGAAGGACGAATCATCGACCTTTCAAAGGTTACCCCCTCGGCAGAAGCAAAAGATTTTGCTTTGAAGTTGGACAAACGACCCGAGCTTGTTGAAGTGATTTTACAGGCGTCGACTAAGGTAGTGCGTGCAGAGCAGGGGCACCTCATTGTTGAAACCCCTCATGGCTATGTCTGTGCAAATGCAGGAGTCGATTCATCTAATGTTCCGAATCCAAATTTTGTTACACTACTTCCGGTAAATCCTGACAAATCAGCGAATGAAATCCGGAAGACAATAAAAGCCCGATTAGATGTGGATGTAGCCATTATCATATCTGATACCCACGGGCGTCCATTCCGTGAAGGGGCCATTAATGTCGCCATCGGTGTAGCTGGTTTCATCCCTGTGAAAAGTTATGTCGGGCTAACGGATTTATTTGGATATCAATTACGATCTACTAAAGTGGCCATTGCTGATGAACTCGCGTCAGCAGCAGAATTACTAATGGGTGAAGCTGCTGAGGGAAACGCGGTCATAGTAATTCGGGGGTTTCCCTTTGAGAAAGGAGAGGGGTCAGCTAAGATGCTGGTACGGGCTGCAGAACGGGATCTCTTTCGACGGTGAAATAATATGGGGAAAAAGATACAACGAGTTGGGGTTGCCTCAGCTGAGCCAGAGGGTTGGGAGACAAGTCGTGTTGTTGCTCAGATTGAACAACGCGGAACTGAATGCGTTGTGTTTGATGTAACCGAAACCGTCGTTCGAGTGGGCGGAAAAAAGCCACATGTTCAGTATAAGAAAGAGGATTTGACCACCTTGGATGGTGTATTCACCCGTGCGGTACCTGGTGGCTCATTAGAACAAGTCATTCTGCGAATGGATACTCTGCACTGCCTCGAACGGCTTGGAATCCCTTTTATGAATCGCCCCCATGCCATCGAAAAAGCCGTAGACAAGTACTACACTTTGCGATTATTAGAGCTTGCTGGGGTTCCCGTACCCCGAACTACAGTTGCCCAGTTCACACGAGATGCCCTCCGCGCCTTTCGCAGATACAAGGATGTTGTAGTTAAACCGCTCTTCGGTTCTGGTGGAGTCGGAATGACCCGAGTGAGTGACCATGAAACCGCTCGACGAGTCTTTCGAGCACTTGAGGCTAACCGTTATGTCATGTATCTTCAGGAATATCTCGAACATGGAACTTCCGATATCCGCGTCTTCGTAATTGGAAACAAAGCTATTGCCGCGATGATACGAGTGGGGGACACTTGGAAAAGTACTCTCCGACAAGGAGCGAAACCACAACCGTACCCACTTACTCCCGAGTTATCCAACCTAGCAGTGAAATGTGCAGAAACGATTGGACTAGAATACACAGGTGTTGACATCTTAGAAACCGAACAAGGGTTTGTTGTCACGGAAGTCAATAGTAGCAGCGGTTGGCAAGGACTTCAACAAGTCACAGAAATCAATGTGGCAAAGCAGCTGGTTGACCACTTCTACAAATTAATCATCTCTTCTTCCAACTAGGTCAAATGCATCAGATATCCCCTTTTTGTAGTAGCCATCGTTGGCGACTTTCATCCCAACGATCCGCCGTCTTAGTAAACAACTGGGGACTGAACGTGGGTTCATAACGAAACACCTTGATATTTGAGACCCCATCAATTCGGTCAAATGCCTCTGCTAATAGTCCAGTTATTGAGGCACATCGACTCGGACGATGAAAGGTAAAGGTCAACCCAACCTCTGTTCCTACAGAGTATGTGTACGGAAGAATGGAAATAATCCGATGAATGGGTTGGACCGCCTCAGGTGTGCAATCAATGCTGAATTTTACAAGTTCCTCTAATTCCGGGCTATCATACCATACAGAAGGATAGAGGGCTTCAATCTCACGCAATCGTTTAAGACGATTCCAAATCGTCTTCTTGGATAGAGAAAAACCATGCTGTTCCAAAACCTTTTGGCAAACTTCAATATGCTGCTTTTCACCAAAGATGTAGGGCGTCGAGGCAATGATATAGTCCGTTTTGTCAAACTGAATTGGTTCCCCGAATGGCTTTTCTCGAGGCGGAAGACGACCCCTATCTTTGCTAGATAAGAACTCTAATAATTCAATGGAGTATGTATCGGAGTTTAGCATCCATGTCCCTGTAGAAATATTGTAGTTCTCAAATGAAATGTCAATACGAAAGCTCAAAATTTGGAATGTTGATGAAGTCTCAAAAAAATTCGAATCTAACCACTTCAAACGCTCAGCAAACATCCGGTGTCCTGCCGGTTGGTCCGGAATAAGATAGTGAAAGAATCCATCACGGTAATTGTGATCAAAATTAATTCGACGTAAAAAAAGTGGTGGGGTTCTTCGATAATACATTTCAAGCTTTTCTGAGACATCCAGTGATATTGTACGGAAATCAATTTCAAAAAGAGCCAATCGGAACTTGCTATAATCTAAATTGTAGATAGTGGCCAAGGAGAACTGCTGCCGTAAATGCCTCAGTTCTTTTCGAATGACCTGTGAGGTCGTAGATAGCCGTTTTGCCAGTTCATATTGAGCTAATATGGGGTTCTTATGGAGCTCTTCGATTATTCGAATTTGCCGAGAAGTTAGGCTCTCTTTTGGCGTGGAAACCGCAGTGGATGCAATGATGTTAATTATCCGCTGAGTATTCGTAATCTGATACCGTCTAATGGTTCTCAATCGATACTTCAAACCCTCTGCCGTACTTGTTCCTTTCCTAAAGGTAAGATGCGAAAATTGCGAATGAGATGGATAATCTTTCTCTTTATCATCCAGCTCGATACCATCAACCCGTTTAATGAACAGCAATACGTTTGTAAGAAAACAACGTAAATCGGACTGATCCTCAGCAGGTTCAGAACGTATTATGATACTTTCAATAAAGTCAGAATCAATGGGGTGCTCAAGGGATTGAGGGTTGGTCCGAATCCTTCTGGAGGTCATTGGATGGGCTTCTCCTTTAGTTCAAATATCTCCTTCTCGAATGAGCCAATTTTGTTCCTCGGTATTCCAGCGGTCAGCGACGCTTCTAAACAACGGCATTTGAAAGCTCCGCTGATACCGAAGTAATCTCACATCGGTTACGCCTCTTTGATGATGGATTTTTCGAATCAGCTGAGCAGTTAGCGCTGAAGTGTGAACCGGGCGTTGGATTCGCAAAACACACCCGGAATCAGTATTGAGCACCATAACATATGGAAGAAATGCTGAGATAGCTCGTATTAACGAGGATGCTTTCGGTGAGCAAAATACAGTAAAAAACATGTCTTCGTCAAAACCCGGTATCCGTAATTCCATCATCGGAAACACTGCTTTTTCTTTTTGAAGACGCTGTTCTTTCTTCCAAATCGTTTTCATTGAATACTTAATGCCATGTATTTGCAGAAGGTGCTGTTTGTAATCAGATTTTGATAATGGTCCAGTTACATATAACGAATCTGCCAACAGAAAATCGGCTTGGTCAAACCAAAAGGGTCGAGTATACTCTATTCCACGGGGTTGCGGGAGTGCATCCAAGAGATCCATATTATAATCAAAGGGAATCTGTGAAACAATTTCGGGCTCAATTGAATATGCATTCGTAGTTGGGTCATACATCTCAAAGGAGATGAATTGATAAATCCCAAGAACTTGAATTGTTAGAGATTCAGTGAAAAACTCATCATGAAGCCATTTTGCACGTTCGTTGAACATCTTATGCCCTTCGGGTTGATCTGGGTATCGAAAAATAATGGTTCCTTGGCGCAAATCCTGATCAAGTCGTAATATTCGCATAAATCCACGATGGTTGATAACAAACTTTTCAAGCTGTTTTGTATGTAGTATTGATTTCGTTTTAAAGACGATGATTTTGACAATCAAATGGAATCTATGTGCGTCTGGAGAAAAGAAAATTTGAAGTGCATAATCACGCTCTAATTCAGCCAAGTCTTTCGATACCGTGCGTGGTGTTGTTCCTACTTTCTTTGCCAATTTGTATTTCGGGATTGCAGGATTTTGATTGAGCTGCCAAAGTATCTGGGCTTTTCGAGTGGAAAATGACTGTATTTCCTGAATGGGTAGGGTCTCTGTTAACATTTCTACGATGTAGCGTGATTGGTCCAATTGATACGTGTCAATTAGACGCAGGCGATAAAGAAGGTTGTCTGCGGTATTTTGGCCTCCCTCCTGTTCAGCGTGTGAAAAAAGTGGGTGGACAGGATAATTCTTTTCTTCTTTACTCAGTGGTTGACCCTGGATCCGTTTAATGAACAGTGACACATTCCTTATCAGGTACTGCATTTCGTTTCGGTCCTGAGAATTCAAACGCGATAGAATTTGTTTCTCCAATATATCCAATGGTTCTTCCGAGGCAATTTCCATATTCTAACCTCAAATGTATGAAATCAACTGGGTGGAAGACGAAGTTCAGACTTGAAAGTTTGTAAGCGACTTTTATGCTACAAAGACCTATTTTAGTGTTGTATTTTCTACCGTATCTTAACCAGAATTCCATCTAAGCGCTTAAGAAACTTCTTTTCGGAAATTACCCGATGAATTTAAGATTTATTCTCAAAATGACGCTATAAATAGATTTAATCGATTTTTTAACCGTAGACAGGCTCTCGTTTCTTCATTTTTAGGCGTTAAAGTGAATATTTAACTACCAATTGGAGGGGAGACCACTCCTTCTTCTTCTTCTTGCGCAATTCAGTCAGACATTGTTAGCTTCATCAATAACCTTTTTAGTCCAATTTGAAGTCTTGCCGCGTGGGTACCCAATCTAGTATTGTGTGGAAAATATAGTGCTTTCAGTAAGTGTGGCGATTTTAGCTGGTGGTCGAAGCGACCGCTTCAAGCCTTCCAAGGCATTAGCACAGGTAGCGGGAAAACCCCTTTTCCTTCACGTCGTGGATGCTTGCGAAGCTTATGCCACTGAAGTCTTCATTGTTGTTCATTCGGAAGCTGATCGCGACCTGTTTTCTGAACACTATCCTGAAGAGCTAATTGTCACTGATGCTGTAAATGAGCCGCGGTGTCCGTTGGTTGGGGCCCTAACAGCCTTTCAACATGCTAAGACACCTTATACGCAATTGCTTCCTTGTGATTCTCCACTCATTCATGAGATGTATTTTGAAATTTTATGGAGCATGGTTGAAAACCATCATGCGGCGGTTCCTCGATGGCCCAATGGGTGGGTGGAACCCCTTCACTCAGTGTATGCAACCGAAATTGCAAGGGAAGTTGCGTCAAAATGTCTTGAGGAGAATAAATCTCGGATGCAATGCTTGATTGACAACATTGGTCGGGTTATCTATCTTTCAACCAAGGCCTTGGAACGATTTGATACCAAACTTCTCACATTCACTAATGTAAACACGCCAGCTGATTTGAACCGCATTCAGCGCAGCCTACGGAAACCACGCCAACGCAAATAATCGTATGGAAACCTCTTTGCACCCGCCTTGGGATTCACACCGGAACCCTATTGGGGTAATCCTCCTTAGTAACACCAACTAGTACAGAAGTGTGTGACCATGAAAACTTTAGTTTTGGGAATTTGTGGCTCGCCAAAGAAAGAAAAATCCAGTTCTGAGTTCTTACTTCAAAAAGCGCTGGACGCCGCCAAATCGGTTGAGAAAGTAGAAACTGAGCTCTTGCGCCTTGCAGATTATAGCATCCTGCCTTGTACCGGCTGTGACAACTGTGTGCGCCAAAAGCCATGCCCAGAGGATGCAAAAGATGACGTGCCAAAAGTCCTTGATAAAATGGAAGCCACACAAGGCATAATTTTCGCTAGTCCCTCTTACTTTTCCACCGTCCCCGGGCTCCTCAAGAATCTGATTGACCGCTCCCGTACTCGGAAAATGCTTGACCATAGTCTCCGTGACAAAATCGTCGGGATTATTGTCGCCGCAGGTTTACGACAAGGAGGTCAAGAGACAACAGCAAGTACAATCATCAACTATGCTTTGGGTCAAGGCATGATCGTGGCTGGTGGAGTTGGTAATCCAATTACAGAAGCATGGGCGGGAATGACTGGCTTACAAAGTGAAGGATTCACATGGAGAGCAACACCAAAGGACGAAATCGCCATCCGGAACAGCCAACTTGTGGGTGAACGCATCGCAACGCTAGCGTCGAAATTTCATAAGGGCTAGGCAACAGGGTTCTTTCAACCGAGTTTGTATCCCTTTTCCTTCCAGGTTTTTCGCATTTCTGGATGCTCATTCAAGAATGCATCCACTTCCTTCTTAGGCACTCGATTAAAAGGACATGAAAAGTTCACACATCGAAGACATAACCAGCCAAAGAGAATAGCGCCCATCACTATTGCGCCAAAGGATGCAAAGATCAAGAACAGCCATTGCTGACCCAAGAATAAGAAAGGAAAGGGAAATCCAAACATAATAGCCACTCCAATCATCATTTGCCCCTGCTCAGATCGGCTCATGGGGGCTGGATTATACTTCCATAATTTATACAACCCGTAATTTGCATGACACCGTAGAATGTGTCCTTCAGAGCCATAATGAGGACAATGACTACACAGGATACGGTTTTCCCAAATCTGCAGAAAGAAAATTGCATAGACAATCCAAACAATAAGGAAAATCCAAAACCCCGCAACTACTAGGCCAATAACAACTGGAATGAGTATTACTAAGAAACCGAAAGCAAACATCAGCAGGGGTTTTCGTGTAAACATTCGAAGAAGCTGTCCATCAGCGGTCTTACTCCCAATCCACACAATACCAAATAAGAAAAGAAAACCCGCTGTGCCGACGAGTCCTGCCTCAGGTCCTGCAGCTCCACCTGTTAGAACCTCAAGACCAAGACTTTGATACTGAAATAATCCATCTCCCCGAACCCCTACAATATGATAGAGCATGAAATTCCAGCCAAAATGTAATCCAATTGGCAACCAAAGATTTCGCGTCTGCGCAAAGGCCAGACCTAACATAATCCCTCCCAGCAAGAGATTAACCAACATGAGAAGTGCTGAAACTGGTGGGAGCGTATTATAGAGGATTCCTGGGACATGGAAGAGGGCAAACATGAAGGAGGAAATGAGTATCGAAAGTGGAATCTTTAATCGGGTTTCAAGGTTTTGCTGGATGTACCCTCTGCTCACCAACTCTTCTCCAAAAGCAACTACTGCCTGATTGACAGCATATAATGAAAGAATTCCTGCAACAAGCCCTAACGGTTGCGCAAGAAATGTGGGAGTTAGGATGATCCACCCCCAAAGAACCTCAAGCCAAATAATGAGTCCAAGCACTATCGCAGCCACGAGAACACCGAGGAGTAATTGTAGCACCCACCGAGAGAAAAATCGAAATCCTAACTCCTCGGGAATTTGTATGTCAACATAAATCCAGAGCAGTAGCACTAGCAGGATGACAATATAATAGTAGAGAGCTGCCACAATATCAATAAAATATGTTAATGTGGTAAGTGCAAAAGTAATGACAAACATGAACACAGCTGTGAGCCATCGTGGAAATCGGCTCTTTACAGGTTCAGTCATAACGACAACGTCATATTGTCTTTCCATAAAACTTTAGGTACTCATTCAAGGTCATCTCCGAGAACATAACGCAATCAAGGTGAGGAGGAGTCAAGAATCACACGGCACATCAAACTCACTGTAAACGAAAACTTGTGCAAAGGCTGTGGGATTTGTATACTCTTTTGTCCCACCAAAATCCTACAAGAGAATAAACCCACAGCATGGGGAGGGCACAGTCCATGCCTAATCGAGAACGGTGAGACTAAATGCATGCTGGTTCGAGGAAAACAAGGAGTTGCGTGTCGACTGTGTGAAAAGCGATGTCCCGACGCAGCAATCATGATTGAGGTGATAGAAGAATGAAAGCAGGATTACATTTTGTTGATGGTGGAACGGCATGTGCAGAGGGCGCCATTTTTGCGGGCTGTCAATTCTTCGCGGGATACCCTATCACCCCTGCAACTAGCATTGTCGAATGGATGGCTGAACGGCTCCCTCAGGTAAAAGGATACTATCTCCAATTGGAAGATGAAATTGCATCTATGGCTGCAATTATTGGTGCATCCTGGGCGGGTGGAAAAGCAATGACTGCCACCTCAGGTCCTGGGTTTAGTCTGATGCAAGAAAACCTTGGCTATGCATACCTGACTGAAACTCCCGTTGTTCTTGTCGATGCACAACGATCCGGACCGAGTACAGGTCAGGCAACAATGCCTGGGCAGCAAGACATCATGCAAGCTCGATTTGGCACACATGGCGATATTACCCCCATTGCCTTCAGTCCTTGGTCAGTTCAGGAAATGTTTGATTTCACAATTCAGGCATTCAATTATGCTGAACGCTTCCGTACCCCCACGCTTGTCATGACAGATGGAGAAGTCAGCTACATGCGAGAGCCTCTAACCATTCCGAAAAGAAGTGAGGTCTCAATCATTAACCGTGAACGACTCACAAAGAAACATTCCAATCCGGAAGAAATTTTCTTGCGATATGAAATGCCCAAGTTTGGTGATGGTCATAAACTCCTTGTCACCGGTTCAGCTCACCGACCAACTGGTGTTCGGGATTATACCCCTCGTTTCCACCGGGCAACCATCGAGTGGCTGTTTGAAAAGAACCGGCAAGCTGGGCTTGCTCTCAGGGAAGAAGGGCTCGATTTGGAAACAGCACATCTTGAATCTGCAAAGACTGTAGTACTAAGTTTCGGAGCTTCTGCTAGACCGGCTTACCAAGCTGTACAGACAGCTCAGAAGCAAGGACATGACGTCGGATTCATCCGCCTGAAAACACTATGGCCGCTCCCCGAATCACACCTTCTAGAATTGACTAAAAGCGTGCAAAGGATCTTCGTTGTGGAGATGAATATGGGAATGATGGTTAATGAAATCGCCCGAGTTGCCTGCCATGCTGAGGTGCATTGTGTGCCCAAAGTTGCAGGCGAGGTTCATCACTCGAATGAAATCCTGGATCAAATTATGGAGAGTGGAGCCGCATGAAAGAACCGGAACCTCGTTTGGGAAAGACCCAACAATACTATCGGGAAAATTACCTTCGCAACCTCCCAAACGCCTTCTGTGCCGGGTGTGGTAATGGAATAATACTCAATGGGTTCGTTCGGGCAGTCGATGAGCTAATCTCTGCGAAAGAGATTCAGCATCAAGATATTCTTGGGGTTTCTGGCATTGGTTGTTCAGCATGGATTCCCAGCCCACATTTCCAAGGTGACACACTTCACACAACACATGGACGGGCAATCGCCTTTGCAACGGGAGCAAAGGTCATGAATCCCAAATTACGAGTAGTCGTCTTCACGGGGGACGGTGATGGGGCTGCTATTGGTGGAAATCATCTCATCCATGCTGCTCGTAGGAATATTCCAATGACAGTCATTCTCGTAAACAATCTTAATTATGGTATGACTGGAGGACAATCGGCTCCAACAACCCCACTCCACGTACAAACTTCAACCTACCCACAGCATCCTGAAGCCCCCTTCGATCTAACTGAGCTAGTGTCTGGGGCTGGAGCAAGCTATGTTGCTCGATGGACCACCTTCTATGTGAAAAAAATTATTGCGACAATCAAAGAAGCGTTGCTGCACCCTGGATTTGCGTTCATTGAAATTATTTCACAGTGCCCTACCTATGCTGCTCGATTTCTAACTGAATTTCAATCCACGCTCTCCTCTGATGAGCGTGAACAATTCAAACGACATCCCGGTGCATGGATGCTTAAAGCATTGAAAGGTAAGAAAACTGGGGAAGGTTTAGGTCAACCACGATATGAAATAGCCCTGAAAGACAAAATGATTGAGTTAGGGGTGTTCAAGCGGGAACGGCGACCTACCCTTATCGAACACTTGCAAGCATTATGGGGTTAAGAAAGGAGGAAACCTTGAAGTGTATCTTACAATCCGATTTGCAGGGTATGGCGGATATGGGGTGGTTACCGCTAGCCGAATTCTGGGCCTTACCTATGCCCAAAAGGGCTTTCATGTGCTACAAACAGAATCTCATGGTGCGGCTGCGAGAGGAGGCGCCTGTACTGCGGATCTCGTTATCTCCTCAGATCCAATCAACGAGTTGACCTTTGAGAAACCTAACGTCTTAATCGTCTTATCAGCGCCTGCATTCAGGAAATGCTGCTCTATTAGTCCCGACCTGAGCAGTGATCTTCTCCTCATTGAAACAGAAATCATGGATGATTCTACTGTACAATTGGGGCTCGCTAATCTTCCACAGAACGAGTGCACCACCATCTATCAAGCGGAAATTCGAAAACTAGCTGAGGAGCTAGGAAATGTTAGATTCATGGGTGTCGCTTCACTTGGAGCCTTTGCAGCCATTGATGATCGTATTGACCTTAAACTCATTGAGAAGACCGTGAAAACAGATAGGAAGCTTCAACGTTTCGAGAAAGAAAATCTGGGTGCTCTTCAAGGTGGAGCTAAAGCAGTTATTCTCCAAAAGGAATAAACGCCTTAGGTTCAACCTTTGAATTTATGATTGAAAAATCGAGCGGGTTTGGATGACTAACTCTCTGAAAAAAAGCTATGCGAGTTTAATAGTCGCTGCTGTTTGTTTTGGGAGTATCGCCGTTTTCTCTTTCTATTTGACTCAACTTGGGGTGTCTTCTCTCCAACAAGCGTTTTTCCGGACAAGTTTTACCGTATTGTATCTTTTCATCGGGCTTGGTGTCGTCTATTCCTTTCGTAATATCACCATACAGCGAAAACATCTCACACACTTCATTGTCTACGGATTAATTGGCGTTGCACTGGGACTTATTGTCTATATCACCTCCATCGCAATCGGAACGCCCGTCGTGGTTGCCGTTTCTCTAACCTATCTGTATCCTGCGATAACTCTCATTTTAGGACGCTTATTCCTTCAGGAACCCTTTACTCGTATTCGACTCATAGCAGTCCCTCTTTCAATTGCTGGTGCAGTTATTGTATCGCTTCCAATATTTCCCTACGTAATTGCAGTACCCCTAGCGGGAATCTTCTTAGCGCTATCCAATGCAGTGTTTGCGGCGATCTACATGGTCTTAGGTCGCAAATGGAGTGGTCATGAGGGGTATCGTCCATCAGTGACTACCTTTTGGGGGTACTTTTTTGCCATGCTCTGGATGGTGCCAATCTACTTTATCGTCAGTCTATTTGTCAGCGATTCCCGCGTTGTCGGATTCCAACTTCTCTTGCCCCTCCATGCTTGGTTACTCTTACTTGGTTTTGGATTAATTGCCACCGCTATACCCTATATGCTCACGAACGTAGGTGTAGAAAAAATCGATGCCTCAGCTGCCTCAATCATACTGTTATTAGATCCAATCAGTGCAACCTTTTTTGGCTTTATCTTCCTTGGGCAGCCTGTGGCATTTTGGCAAGCAATTGGAGCCGCTTTGATTTTTCTCGCGACAATCCTTATTGCATTAGAACCTCGGTTCCGTGAGAATACAACCACTGCAAATCATTCTGAAGCCGACTCCGCCTAGAACCGTATTCGTTATAACCTTCTACGCTGCAGATTCCTCTGAGGTGGCAACATCATGACTCTTCCTAAAGGAAAATTGTCATTAACAGAGTTGGAGCGTCTCGTTTTTCCCCACTTACCTCGTGTTGAGGATCAGAGATTAGTGTTACTGGATTATGGGTCAACGAAAATTGAGGGGAACGTGGTTGTAGCCTCAGATCCTGTTCTTGGTGTACCACTCCAATTCTACGGGTTCTTTGCTGTTCACTACTCAGCAACAGATGTTGCCATGGCTTGGGCAACTCCTCAATATCTCTCAATTGGGGTCTACTATCCACCTAATACCGAAGAGGACTGGCTCACCGCAACCATGAAACAGTTGGGTCACGAAGCCGAACAACTCAATCTGAAAGTGATTGGAGGGCACACAGGCGGGTACGATGGACTCCAAATCCCACTCATTGCATCGACTTGTTTTGGAATCTTATCCGATGAAGCTATCCCTGAACCACAAGTTAATCCTGGCGACGTTCTCATCGCAGTAGGACCAATTGCTCGAGAAACCTTGTGGTTTCTAGCTAATGTCGAACCTTCCACAGTTGAATCGATTCTTTCCCGGTCCCAACGCGAAGAGCTTGCCAACGACTTGATGCCCTTCTCAGTTGCCCCCCTAATCAAAACCCTCCCGAAAGAAGAAATTATACTCTTACATGATATGGCTGAAGGGGGATTAGCCACCGCATTATTTGAACTCCAAAAAGCAACTGGTCGTGGAATCACAGTTCAACAAGATAGTATCCCTTGGGATGAACCTAGTCTTCAGCTCTTCGACTATTTGGGGTGGGATCCATTCTATTGCTCTTCCTTTGGAAGTTTTCTGATAGTCACTAACTCTGAGTATGCCAACGCTGTTCTCAAGATTTGTAACCGGTTGGATCGAAAATCTTCGGCAATCGGTGTGTTTACGAAAAAGAAGCAGATTCTCATCGAAACTGACGAAGAATCGCGGCGCCTTGAACCTGGGGAAGATCCGTATACGCGCTTCACCTCTCGGATTTCAAAGAGTTAGCCCGGTGGGAATGAAATACAAGAAACGCTCCAAGGGCACGGCTAAGCCATCGGGAACCTAATTTCTTGTCGAGCTGTCTCAATGCTGGAAGGCATTTTGAGGGTGAGAATGGTGGAGCATAGACGGAGCCCCGATATTTTGCATAGGAAAATCCATTCTGATGTAACAAGCGACGGACCTGCCAAGGACTGGGAAATCTTGCCAACGTAAAGATATCCGATTGTGCTATATTGCGTATTTGGCGTTCTAGAGCCCAGAGATTAGTAGAAGTAAGAACTCCGAGAAGGAGATTACCCCCTGGACGAAGGCATCGATGAATCTCTTGCAAGAATTCATCACGATCCGCAACGAATTCTAACACGGTCATTCCCAATACAATTCCAGTAGATTCCTGGCGAAATGGTAACCAAGTTCCGTCAGCAAGGACAAGATGCACGTTATCTTGATTGCCAGTCTTTCGGTGCGCTCTACCAAGCATTTGCCAGGCAAAATCGATTCCAATGCGTTGTAACGCCGTATCTTGAAGAAGGGGTAGAGCCATTCCGGTTCCAACGCCAACCTCCAGTGCTACACAATGGATTTGGTGGGGTAATGATGCCTCAACTGCATCAGTTTCAACTGCCCAGACATATCTTCCTAAAGGTGACCGGTACCAGATATCATAAAATGGAGCTATTGATCCGAATGCGCTACTCACCGCTAGTTGGTGCTTCCTTTCTTTCTTAGAGGTGTTTGGTGCGCTATTATCACTCATTAATAACTAATTCCTTCAAAATCGCTTGTACTCTTTGGGTAATCACCTTTGGTGTGGATCCAAATACTACTACGAGTGGTTCCACCCCATGAGCTCCCCAATCAAAAAGAACTTCTGGTACAAAACGGAATTTCTCTAATCCTGCAAGTGTCATACACTCGGGAATGGGTGTGTTTTCATTAAGACGAAAACCTACAACTTGCAATTTCGCGCGCCTGGCTGCCTCAACAATTTCATTTGAGTAGCGCAATGCGATGGCTGCTTGAATAGATTTATTCAAAGTGTGCGCTTTGAGAATGACTCGGCCCATGAAAGGCGCCCAGCCAAACTCGACTTCGCCAACTGGTTCTGGTTTGCCCCGTACTAAGATAATGCGCCCGGTCAGTCCTGCTACTTGCGAAGGCTTTGTTGCACTTAGTAAACAGTAAACGAAGTTACTTCCTACTTCTGGTATTAACCGGTGAAAATGCGGAGTACGGGCTAGGGCAGTAATGCTTGTCTGCAGCTGTTTAATCAATTTTTCAGGATTATCAGCCATCACAAACCCTCACTGGGTGGAACCATTCAGGTTCTTGATAATTCTTCCTTTTGAGTCTACGTGTTTTACACAAGTCTTATATACAACACGTATAACAACGCACTCAAAAGTCAACAACCATACATTCGAGGGAAACCCAATGACTGAATTACCTTCCCCCCGGTCAATGTATCTGGCAACTATTGGAATCCTTAGTGCCCTAATGGCTGTGTTATCCTATGCGAGCATTGTGGTCCCCACTCCGCTAGGGAGTCTTGACGCGTCTTCTGTGTTGATTTTTGCCTCAGCAATTCTATATGGGCCTGAAATTGGTCTTATTATCACGGTAATTGGACAACTCGTTGGAAAAGGTCTTCTCATCACTTATGCAGGTTTACCCGCAGTGTACATTCCCGGAGTCGTTGCGGTTCGTGGGATTGAAGCCTATGTTGTAGGTTATCTTGGTCGGAGATTTACATCACAACGATATGGAGAACCTGGTGCCATGGTCACGGGTGTAATATGGGAAACAGCAGGATTTGTCCTTGCAGATTTCTACCTCTTTGCCATGATTGGAGGCGTATTAGCTGGATTAACTGCAGTTCTTTCTGGATCAATTTGGACAATTATCGATCTTATTTGGGTTCCATTGGGTATAGCTGCAGTATATTACGTGAGAACAGCTTTCAAAACTCAATACCTAGATAAACATCTGAATCTTGTCAATGCGCCAGGGCATCGTAGTGTATTTTACATCTGTTTATTCCTCATCTTCCTGTCTTGGGGATTAATTATTGTTGCAGGTGCAACAGGTCTGTTAATGGGTCCGTTAATTCCCTAGCCTTGACTCGGGTTCTCGTTCCTTCAAATGAGATACAGTTTTGAGGGGAAACCTTTAAGCCGAGATGTTAGGCTTTTGCTGATATTGGTTGGTTGAATGGGTGTTGGAGTATGCGGCGGGTTATCAACAAAGTAACCATTGAACTCGTCCAAGGTGATATTACAGACCTAGCTACTGATGCAATTGTCAATGCCGCTAATGAATCGCTTCAGATGGGAGGTGGAGTTGCAGGAGCCATACGGCGACGGGGGGGTCCCGCAATCCAACGTGAATGTGACGATATCGGGGGAACTTCTGTGGGAACCGCTGTTCTCACAACTGGTGGCAATCTCAAGGCGCGCTATGTGATTCATGCTGTTGGTCCCCGATGGGGTGAGGGTGACGAAGACCAAAAACTTGCTAATGCTGTCAACACTGCACTCAAATTAGCTGATAACAAACGCCTGCGAAGTCTAGCGATTCCTGCCATCAGCACAGGGATTTTTGGGTTCCCCAAAGAACGTGCCGCCAAAATAATTCTACAAATCACTATAGCTTATGTACGTGAAGCAAACACGACTCTTCGACGCATCGTTTTTTGTCTTTTTGACCCTGCTTCCTACTCCATCTTTGAAGACACTTTCAATGGACTTATCTCGGAATAGGTTGAGCTAACACCAAGCGTAAATTTCACGAACGGATTTGGGGCTATTGTTTCACAAAGAATATGAGATGGGTTAAGGCTGTCATCATTTGTCCCCAGTATTCTTCGAGTTCGTCATTGGGCAAATCAGATCCTCCCACAGCATATCTAGCATAGATAATCTCGCCGCTGTGGTACATCATGTGAAGCGTGATTTGTGCAATTACCCATCCCAAACTGGGTTTTTCTTTCTCAGTCGGTGGCTGGAAGACCAATTCATCCTCGGGGCAATCTTTCAACTCACGGAGCATCCGTTTTCGAACGTCTTCTAACAGATCTAAAGCAATATCCAATGGTACTGTTTTTGCATATACAACGACTTTGCGCCCTGAAGCAGACAGCCAATAAAGCTCCGAATTTGCAATGTGTGTCAGATAATACAGTATGGTTCGGGATTCACGTGCAGGCTCCTGAGCAGCTTGCTCGGGAGTGAGATCAGAAACAATATACTGAAGATGGTCACGGGCGGCCTCATAGGCTGCTGTCAACCCGCTTCGAATATCCTTGGGTGGTTGGGCTGTCATAAGTACAAGGAGGCGTCTCCTTGACTAAAGCTTTGCCCAATTGAGAAACACTTCACCTTTCGATTCTTCTAACTGGTGCATCTTCCCAAAATTCTATAAGCGGAGTACAGACAGGGTGTGTAGAGGTTCTTGGTTTGGCTCCGAAAGCACCCCCCGGCATTCGCAGCGTCCTTCCCTTTTCTGCTTTCGTTAATCATGATGAGTTGAAACTAGCCCTCCTACTAAATGCCATAAATCCCAGCATTGGTGGATTGCTCATTACCGGTCCAAAAGGCACTGGAAAAACTACGGTAGTTCGTTCATTAGCGGCTCTTCTACCAGAGATTCCTGTTGTGAAGGGTTGCCAGTTCCGCTGTGCCCCTGATGACTCCACAGGGCTTTGTGCCACTTGTACAGTGAAACTTGAAAAAACCAAGAAACTCAATACGCAGATGCAGAAAATGCGAGTGGTCAATCTTCCCTTAAGCGCCACGGAAGATCGCGTAGTTGGAAGCTTGGATGTTGAAAGGGCTATCCGTGAAGGTGAGGCGGCACTAAAGCTCGGGATTTTAGCCAATGCGAACCAAAATATTCTTTATGTCGATGAAGTCAACTTACTGCCCGATCATATCGTTGACTCGCTCCTAGATTCTGCTGCAACCGGCGTTAACGTAGTGGAACGCGAAGGAATCTCTGTGAGCCATCCAGCGCGATTCATTTTCATTGGATCCATGAATCCTGAAGAAGGAGAGCTCCGACCACAACTCTTGGATCGCTTTCCACTCCATGTAGCAATTCAACGACCTTTCACCACCGAGGAACGCGTGGAAATCATCCAACTTAACATTGATTTTGAAAGGGACCCACAAGCCCTTCAAGAGAAATGGGCTCATCACGAGGAAAAACTTCGGGTAGATATCACTGCAGCCCGTGAACGAATGAAAACTGTGGAAATTCCCGATGAAATCATGCAAGTTATCGCAACCTTGACCACTAAACTCCAAGTCGATGGAGCACGCCCTGATATCGTGATAGCAAGGACAGCTATGGCGTTCGCTGCCTTCGATGGACGAACCACCGTGACGGCTGATGACGTTGAAATCGTAGCCGCACTTGCGCTGAGTCATCGAACCCGACAACGAGGCATACTCGAACCACCAACAACAGACGAAATTCAAAATATCATGAAAGAAGCACGAAAAAAAGCAAAAACGCAAACACCGCGGGCTAGAGATAAGGATCCGGTTTTGAAAGATGATCGCCAAAAGTTGACTCGCAAATTCAAACAATATCACCCCTTGGATAGTAGTCATGACGGCGAGCGTTTTTCTGGAACCCCGCCTAGAAGAGGTCCTGGTGGACGCTGTTCCTATACGGGGTTTGTGTGTTTCTTCATCGTTATGGCTGGGGCTTTTGGTTTTCTTCTTCCGCTTCCACCGCCTGTTAACTTCCTTTTTGGCGGTTTAATGGCAGCAGGCCTCGTTTTGCTCCTTGAGCGGATTTTTCGTTATCAAAGGCGAGCGGGCTCTGTCATGCCTGCTCTCTCCCAGGGTGATAGTCCTCCGGATTCTAGAGGGCAATATCGTCGAGCTAAGCATCGTGGAGAATCCACCGCACCTCCCATCTCAAGTACTACGCCTGCTAAAGGGGGGAAATCCTCTTCCCAACCTACTATATCGGGTACGCCAGTCTCAACACCTTCCTTAATCCGGATGGATGAAGGAAAACCCCTCTTCGATTTTGAGGACTTCCTCGAACCCCGATATTTCGGACGCCAACGGGCTCCAAAATGGTCAATCCGCCAAGTTGGGCGACGTGCTGGATCAATTCATTCTCGACAAGCTGAAGGTGGAGTTCTTCTTGGGTCAGGTCTTCCTCAAGGGTCACCTCGAAACATCCATATTCCCGCAACTATCAAAGCAGCGGCACTTCACACCGACCCAGCACTCCAAGTAACCCCTCGCATTCGCATTCAACCATCTGACGTTCGAGAAAAACGGTTCCAAAGCTGGACACCTCTCACCATCATCTTTGTCGTGGATCTTAGTGTCTCAATGCTCAAGAGCTTCGATAAACTTCAACTC
>JAEOTD010000088.1 GCA_016839995.1 Candidatus Hermodarchaeota archaeon | reverse complement strand
TCACATTGAAATTCCAAGATATTTCATTGTGTCTTAGAAAACTTAATCGAATAGCACCCTACATGTAAAGCAGAGGTTGCATGACAGATGTCTGAGCATTGGATGTGGACGGAGAAATACCGACCCAAGAAGCTTAAGGAAATAATTGGTCAAAAGCCAATAACTGACCGTTTACAGAAATTTCTTGTTGAACGCGATTTACCACACCTTCTTTTTGCGGGACCAGCGGGAACGGGAAAAACTACAGCAATCATTGCTTTTGCCAATGAATTATTTGGTGACAACTTTCAAGGAAACTTTCTCGAGCTAAACGCCAGCGATGAGAGAGGAATCGATGTTATTCGTAACCGTGTCAAAAGCTTTGCTCGGACTCGTCCCCTAGGTGATGCCCCTTTCAAAATAATATCATTGGATGAAGCTGATAGTCTTACCAGAGATGCTCAGCATGCCTTACGACGCACTATGGAGCGATACGTTTCTAGTTGCAGATTCTGCCTGATTTGTAATTATTCCAGTCGAATAATCGACCCTATACAATCAAGATGTGCTACTTTCCGTTTTCCACGTCTCGATGAGAAAGAATTAACCAAAAGAATCAATCACATCGCCAAAAAGGAACAGGTCCAATTAACCGATGAAGGAATTCAAGCCATTCTATATGTCTCCGGTGGGGATATGCGACGAGCAATCAATATACTTCAAGCATCCTCTGTTACTCAAACCCAGGTCGACGCTGATTCAGTATTCTCTACAACTGGCAAAGCACGTCCTGAAGACATCCATCAGATGCTCCAACTAGCCCTAAATGGCAAATTCTTAGATGCCCAAGAGAAACTACAAAATCTCTTGGTTTGGCAGGGATTGGCAGGAACCGATATCGTGAGACAAATCCACCGTGAAGTTATGAAACTCGGAATCAATGAAATAAGTAAGGTTCAGTTAGTGGATTTGGTTGGAGAAGCGGAATTCCGATTAACTGAAGGAGCAGACCCGGAAATACAACTCAGTCATGTACTCGCAAGGGTTGCCTTATTAGCACAGTCAAGTGATATTTGAAAATGAAAGACCAACCATGGGTTGTCAGGTACACACCTAAAAAAATCAGTGATCTTGTGGGAAACAAAGCCACAATTTCTAAAATCACAGACTGGTTAGAAAAGTGGCCTAAAGGCATTTATCGTAATCAACGAGCGCTACTGCTATTTGGACCTGCAGGTGTGGGAAAAACTGTAGCATTGTATACAATCGGGAATGAATTAGATTATGAGATTTTTGAAATCAATGCTAGTGTAAAACGAAGCAAGAAAATGATGAATGAATTACTAAAGATATCCACCAAGACAGGAACTCTGACAGGGAAACGAGGACGTATTGTGTTAATCGATGAGTTGGGGGGGTTAAGCGGAAAATCAGATCGAGGAGCCGCATCTGCCATCAAGGATCATATTCAGGAAACCCAAGTTCCCATTATTCTGATTACTAGCGATGTGTCGGATTCAAAAATTCGACCTTTACGCAAGATTTGCACCTACATTGAATTCGAACCAATTACTGAAGAGGCGATAGTCAAGAGATTAGCAACCATCTGCACTAAAGAATCCCTCACCTTCGAGGAACCCGCATTACAAACACTTGCAACAAGCTCGCGTGGAGATCTCAGAGCAGCCATCAATGATTTGCAGAGCCTAGGAGAAACTGGATCAGATATAACTTCTCAACGAGTCAAGGATTTCTTGAGAAAAAGAGACCAAACAATTGACATCAACGAAGCTCTTGATAGGATATTCTACGCAGAGACTTGGAATGACGCTGTGTTCGCAGCAAACCAAACGGACGCATACCCTGATGAACTAATCCGATGGATTAGTAGCAACATATATGCTGTATTTCCTGATCTGACCCAACAAGAGAAAGCATTAGAATATCTATCTAGAGCTAGTATCTTCAATCGGAGAATCACTCGAACACAAAATTGGAGACTCCTTCCATACTCAAAAGAACTCATGAGTCTCTCAGCTTCAATAATTGGGGGAAAACCATCAGCCAAGCGCCCCAAATATCAATTCCCCGAATGGATACGACAAATGGGCTTTTCCAGAGGTTTGCGGCAAAAACGTACCCTTGTCGGTCAATCACTCTCCCCAATCGTCCATCTCTCAACTAAGAAGGCATACAAAGAATACAAAATTGTGCTTAAAGCATTAATTCGAGAGCCGGGAATCAGAGAAGAAATTGCGAGGGATTTGGACTTATCAAACGAATTGGTCGAATTTATCCTCAAGGATTGAATACCATCTCATTCAGATTTTTCCCACAATTCAATGAATCGCCGAAGAGCTAGAGCTCGAAGATTCTCAATCTTATAGCGATATATCCGAATTCGTCCGAATGTCTTTTCCTGAACGAGTTTCGCCCGTTCTAAGAGCTGAAGATGTCTTCGTGTGGTACTGTGATTCAACTGTGTTCTCCTAGCGATTTCAGAGATATTCAACTCTCCACACTCAGCCAAAAGGCGGATTATCTTGATTCGCCCACGAGAAGAAAAGAGCACTTCGACTGGAATTGGTTTATCCTCTGAAAATTGCTCAAGAAGTGAAGTGTTCGATTCCTCAATCATGTCCTTACACCTACTTTCCGTTTTTCGAGGAGGAGTTCTAGCTCATTTTCTAGAACAGAGGCAGGAATGTCCGGCAGGCTGACTAGAGTAGTGTTCCCGCGTTGTCCAACACTGGAGAGTTTCGAGGAGAGAACTCCCAATCCTACGAGATCTTGGATGTATGACCAGATTTGAGTGTGAGAACGAGAAGTCTGTGCGTATTCTTCACAGACAAGTCCATACCGTGCTTCAAGCTCACCAGTGGTGATGTAAGCGTCTTCTGAGGCCTTCAATAACCTGCACACAGCAAGAAGAAGCAGAATTCGATGGGTTGACAGATCTAAGAGAACTTCTCGTCGTATTTCAGGGGTAATGAATGCCTTCGCACTTCTTACATATTCGGGCAATATCCGCAGTACACCCTTTTCATCGGCCACTTTACCTGCCTTGTATAACACTTCTAGGGCGTAACGCGCATCCCCAGAGGCTCCTGCAATATCAGCTATCAGGTCAATGGTGCTGGAAGAGACTGCGCCCTCTAACACTGCCTCTTTTATCCGAAAATTCAGAATGTCTCGAAGCTGACGGGAATTATAGCGGTTGAATCGTAGCATGTTTTTCTGAAGAGTGCTCCATGTACTTGGATCAAGAATGTATCCAAATAGTGGGCTTCGGCTTATTCCAATTAGAGAGATGCGTTGCTGGGCGTTCAGCTTATCGTCTACAGTGCGTGATAACAGATAGAGCAGCTCTTCCCCTCGGCGTTTAAGAAAGACGCCAAGCTCATCTAGTGTTACCAGTAAGTAGAGATTATTTGATTCGATGTACTCCAGAATTATTGACAGGAGTTCCTGTGTTGATAGCCCCCGAAGTGGAATGCCAGGCTGAAACGCAGAGAGAATTTTGTTTAGGATCATATATTCCGTTCGTTCACGGCGTGCATTGACATGGACATATACTAGATTAAACCCGTGATTCCGTGCAACCTCACTGAGTAATTTGCCAAAAAGCTTAGTTACAGAGGTTTTTCCTGACCCCGTGTCACCAACAATTAGCACTTTTTGCGATACTCGACCTGGTGTTTCAATCACACCACGGAACAACTGAGTTAACTTGCGTAGATGTTCCTCACGGTGAGGAAGGTTAGGAGGAACATAATCGATGGAAAGCTTCGCCTCATCGATGAATACAGAGGGGCGTTGTAATTCATGTCGAATAATTTCCATCCTGTGTTCTCCATTCGCGATATTTTGAACATCGGGCGGGTGTAATAAAAGACCAGACAGAGTTGATGATAAGTGAATTTCGCCATTAGACGAGGATTCGGAGACCTGAGTGAGGGGAATTCACTCTTCATTAGGGGACTCGGAAAAGACCCGATTTTGAAGATATTCGCCTAGAACAGTTAAAGCATAGCTTGCCAGTCGTGAATTTTCACAGTGAGGGCAATTGTGTCTTCGAAGTTGGGCTGCATTGAGAATCCGATTAAGTGTGATGAAGGTATCACGTGAATCATTTACGAGTAACGATACACGGTCTTCAGGAACATCAATTTGATCCTTTAAGGAAATCCGACCACGACGCCCCTCATCGAGGAAAAGAACAAGAAACACCAAGGCCGTAATTCCGGATATCATATACCGAAGAGAGACAGACAAAAGAGGTCCTGTAATAGGAACCCCGAAGATCGTGATAAAAAGCTCTGAGGCTGAGAAACTAATTGCTACAATTGCCAAGCCCACAAGAGTAAACACGGCCCGAATACGTCGACGAGCGTACACGTCTTTGATTATTGTATCAATGAATAGTAGCTCTCCAATAAGAGGGTAAAGCAGAAAGAGCAGTGTTGCACGCATTCCCGAGACAGGCTTAGATTGAACCATACACGAACCCCTTTCTCAACGCTTCACCCATAGAGGGGATACGAGATTGACATTCCCCACGACGGAAATCGGAAGATTTGTGGACATTTCAAATTAATCTCCACGGGGTGTGCCATCACCCCGTTAATGTGCCCTCCGAAGACGACGCCTATGGTTACCGCACTCACCTAAGTACAGTACACTTCTAACCCAGGCGTTGAAGCTTAATTGTTTTTTGAGGGGGATGTGAGTGACAGATGGTTTATGTTCTTGACGGATTTAAGTTGTGGGGGGGCGGGATAAATTGAATCCTTCAACGAGCAGTGATTAATCCTAACGATGAGCTTGAGCGTTTTTTTCCTAACCTTATAGTAAAGGATAAATAGCGTTCGTATGGTCTATTTCAAGTCCACTTGCACATGTTGGTGAAACAATGTCTGATCTTTGGTGGCCAAAATTCATACGAAAACCCCGACTGAAACTTCGAAGACCTCAGTTTGGTGAACTCCGCTTACCTTCGAAGTGGATACTATTTGCCGTTGTTCTAGGTGTGTACTACTTTGTTGTAAGTGGAGGAATGTTTGTACTTTCCTACGAAACTCTACCCGTTTTAGAAGCGGGGGGGCAAGTTATTACTCTATATCCTGGTCTGCATCGTCAGCTACTAATTGAGGGCATTGTCGGTGGCGCTCTCTATTTCATCGGATTCGTGGGATTCTATATCACATACCAAAGCACTAGGAACATCTACCGACCACGATACTCGCAGATGATGCTTGCAGTTGGTCTAGTATTAGTTCTAATCTCATTCTTCGGCTGCCAATGGATGATCAACCAAAAATTAACTCTGGCCCAGCAATTCGGTTAAAACCTTGATTCTTTGATAGCATTTGAATAATTGGTTACCAAGGTTCTTGCTTTAATCGGAGAAGATATCCGATAACATTGGCTAAGAGATGAATTAATGGAGTTACTATCAGCAAGAATATTACTAGAGGCCAAGGGAGTGGTGTTATCAAAGCCCCCATTAACATCGACATAATAAGAAAATCAAGTTGATCGAGTATAGGTGCAGGTCGCCCTCGACCTACTTTCAATCGTCGTTTTATGAATGAACCGATGAGATCTCCAACAAGTGCACCCAAAGCAACTAGTATAACTAGAGGAACAGAAATCAAAACAATAGGTACAAGCTCCGGAGGAATAATCAGATACTGGATGATCAGAGCTAAGAGGAAGGGTCCTGTCATCACTAGGAGAATCCCAACGATTACACCTGAACAAAAACCTGTTAGAAATCCTTCCCATGTCTTTCCAGGCCCAAGAACTGGTTGGTCATCACTCAAAGTACGTCCTCCATCAATAGGGTGTCGGAATTTGATTAGCTTAGCGAAGACTGCAAAACCATTTGCAATATACGCTGGGAAAATATACCAAAAACCTAGAAGCAGAAAGATTGGGTGAAACATCGTATTCATCTTGTTCAAGTTATCGAAATCCTGATGCATGCAAACTCATCATTAAAATTCTGGGTTCAGATTCTTCACTTATCTTCAACTTAAATTCTCTGTAACCTTTTGATTCCGCTCTTGTTATTTGGAGATGACAATTACCCCAATAGGAGGCAACTGAGTTAGCTACAGGAAGAAAATGTTCTCCATTATCAACGTCTCCACGAACCTGATTAATTACAATGACTGCTAGATTTTGCGATCGGGCTACATTTGCAATTAACCCGAACTGTTGATTCAACTTCCGATTTAGCATGACAGTATCAGTGTTTGGACCATATTCTCTCCGGTAGTGTGACACTATCGTATCAAACACCAATAGTTTAACATCTGGTGTTATCAGGGAATCTAAGTTAGAGACAAATTTCGCTTGTTCGCTGAAATTCGCTGGAGATACAATAGTGATTAATGGTGAAATTTCGTTGAATTGTGTTGAAGTCATTTGTTTCAAGCGAACTAGCGGAAATTGTCCTTCTGAATTTACATAAAATATTCGATTGTTTTTTCGAGCGGCATTAATTGCAAATTGTAATGCAAGTGTTGTTTTTCCTACTCCACCGGGTCCAAAGATATGAAGTATCTCACCCTCATCAAGCCCACCTCCTAGGGCTTCATCGAAGGAAAGAGCACCTGATGGAATGAGAGTTGGTTTGGACAATTCCTGAACCACCATTAATTCAATCAATTCATTGAATTTGTTATTTTTAATGAGTTCACAATAGAATCATTTCATTGAATAGAATGCCTTGAGGTGATTATAGAGTACACCATCAGCATCGTTGGAACCCCTTAAGTTTTCGCGTATCCAAGTAGGAAGCAAATGATTGCAATAAGAAGTGGTATAGCGATCATCCAAAAATACGATAGCGCCTCTATCTTCAATTCTTCGAATGGACCGCCCAGCTGCTTGAGAAGCGCTTCGCAATGCAGGTAATTGATAAGCGTAGAGTCGTCCTTTTCTGGGGAACTGGCGTTCAAAATAATCGATTCGAACTGTTTGCTTTGGGCTTGGTTTTGCATAAGGTACCCCAACGATGACCACCGTCTCCATTTCTTGACCCGGATAGTCCTCTCCTTCACTATTTCGTCCGCCAAGTACACCAAGAAGGACCGCACCATCTTCAGCCTTATTTTTGAACTGCTGAACTAGGGAATCGTTTTCACTTGAAGATAGTCTGGGTTTTTCAATAAAGAGCTCTCGATCAGTTCCTTCCTCTAGACCGACCTCCAAAAGTGATTGCAATACAGCATATGATGGAACAAATACACCAACATTGTGAGGAGTTGCTTCACAGACTTCTAAAACACGACGATTTATTTTCTCATACATTTGGGGAGTTCGAAATCTCATTGCCGTGGTTACACCCAAACTAATCATCGAAAAGAATTGATTTTGAGTAAAAGGTGAAGGTAGATTCATAGTCTGGGTATTTTCAGGTAATCCAACTAAGTCAATGTGAGCAGTTATTGGTTCTAGAGTACCGGATAAATGAACAGAAGCCTGACAAGAGTTTAACACAGAAGCCGTTGAGGTTCGTGGATCTAATGCAACTATTTCGATGTTCGTAGATGATTTATTCAGTCCGTTTCGAGTCACAAAGAAGGCGGCATCTGTTCTCTGAAGAAAAAAGCTCCAACGAACGAAAAACTTGGCCATGGAACGAATGTTACTAATTGGAGGTTTTCCTTCTAACAATAATTTCTTTAGTATTTTCTCACCGATTTGGAACATCTCACTTGAAAAAGCCTTAAAATCATCTATTTTCAGAGTCTGGCATACTTGTGTGGTTAATTCCATGGGGTCTAGTTGTATCTCTTGTTCAGAGCGTCCCTTGAGAATCTGTTGAATTGTTCTTTCCAAAACGACACAGAATTCCCTAAGAGTGGATAGGTCGTATCGTTTCGCTTCTTTTTTTGATTCTCTTATCGAATATAGTGATAACCGAGCTGAAGCTAATTCAACGGCAATACGAGGAAGATTGTGTGCTTCATCAAGAATCAGGATTGTCTGATTAGTGGGATGACCAAAGGCTTCGAAAAACATGGGGTTTATGTATTGATCGAAGATTTGATTATACGTGGTTGCAACAACGGTTACTAAGGGTAGAATCCGTTTTGAAAGTTCATATGGACAGACTTTTTCTGACTCACATTTATTGCGTAATTCAAGGCCCGTGAGCGGTGTTTGATAGTATCTGCGTAGATAACCATCATCCTTTTTTGTTTTATTCATCAAATTTTGATAGTATTTGCATCGTCCCGAAAATTTTAGCTGGCTGCAAATGAACATTGCTAGTTGAAAACTTGATGCGTATTTTCGAACATACGGATTGAGACATGATGCAGCTCGTCCTCGAAGAACCACTCCAGTAAATCCTGTTGAGTCAGATATTGGTTGCAATTCTTGCATTACGCGATCGAGTTGTTTGTGGGTCCGAGCGACATAGACAATTCCAAACTTTTTCTTTTTGAG
>JAEOTD010000087.1 GCA_016839995.1 Candidatus Hermodarchaeota archaeon | reverse complement strand
GCATGTTGTGTCAAACCGGAAGGTTAGATCACTTTCCTGTCCCACGTAGAGATGATGGAGTCCAATCATTCCTGCATATCCAATAGCATCGGATTGGCAGGATTCAATTTCATGTCGAAGCTGGGTAACGAAAATTGTCCAAGGGGCACCAGTGAGATTAAGCGCTGAAAGCAATCGGCCAAAGGAATAATGATAAAGCGGCCCAAAGGTTGCGGCCTGTATGGTTATTCGATCAGGTGTTGGTGTATCCGTATCAATTCCGATAATCGAAGGAAGTTGGTGAGCGATGAAAGAATTGCGGCTTTGAGACCAAGAGTTTTCAAGATATTTCAAATAAGCGGTGAGATTCAGTGAATGTAAGGCATCGACTTGGGAGAGGGCTAGAATGATTTCCACACCAGTTAGAAAATCCCCAAAAATAGTTGGTTCTGATGCACCCCCCCATCCGGTTCGGCAGTGGTTAAGATAAGTTGTTAGGTTGTATTCGGTGGTATCTAATCCACCTGTCAGAACAAGGGCTTGGGTGCCATACCATGTTTCGTCGGGTGAGTCATGGAAGTCGTGCTGCAAATCTCCTCGCCCCCAGCCACCATTGGGGTATTGGTTGGCAAGAATAAATTCGCGACTGGCACTGGTGTCATAAAGCCCTTGTAAGTTAAGAATTGTTAGAATCTGGATTACACATGAGGTTCCTACAATCCATTCATTAGAATCCATAGTGCATCTCGTATCGAAGATTGCACTTCCACTTGGATCCTCACAGTTAGCTATGAAGTCAAGAAGGGCAGTTAGATTAATTGCATTCAAAGCTGTAAGTACATCGAGTGCAATGAGGGCATCTGCGGCTTGGACTAGACTTGTACTGAGTCCACCTGTATCAGAGGAGTAAAATCCACCATACTCCGAATTCTGAGGGGTAAGCTCTTGGCAATTGGAAATATAATTGATGATGGATTGAGTATTGAGAGTATGAATCTGCCCAAGCACAAATAAACTTTCTATGGCAAAACGTGTAGCTGTTAAGCTTGTCTGTGAAGACCCATGTTCAGTAAAAAAGCCGCCGGAATTTGAATCGTAACAGCTTTTCAGATAATTACCGATTTGAGTCTGGTTTAGCTGATCAAGAACACCTAGGTCGTCTGCCATTAAAACACTCATTGCAGTAGTAACGCACCGGTCTTGGAATTGGGGGCTTGCCATATCTTCAAAACAGCCCAATTCTGAATTGTAACATTCCAGTAACCACGTATCGAAATTTGTGAGGTTAACAGCTAGACTAAATGCACTAACCATATCGGTAACATAAAACGAAAAACGTAGAGACGGTTCTAGCGGATACCCAAATCCCCCTCCCCCTTGTATAGCCCAATAGGCTTCATCGGAACCTAGTGGTAATTGCCAGGCAGATAGTGTTTCACTCAGTCGCTGTTGTAGGGTTGGGCGGATTATCCAATGAATGAGATTTTCACAAAACTGCCTACCATATTGATTCAGATTTCTAACTTGATCAATGCCCCAATAGTAGATTTGGGAGTTGATTGGGTAAGCCCTAATCCAGAGTAGTTGTGCTCCGGATTCAGCATAGTTCGTACCTAAAACTTCAGTTTTTACTGGGAGTGAAGAGATTCGATAAGCATCATAACTTACATGAGTTGCATAAATTCCGAACCGTCCACTAGCTAGTGGAACCGTGTGAGGATGAGAGAAAATCTGTTGTGTTTTATCTGAGGACCAAAGATATCGTTCTACACTTGGAATGAAATCCATTATTGGATTAAAGCCGTAGAGTCGGTCTAATACTTCATGACCACTTCCAAGAAGAAGAATTGGTTGTGAGCAATGTCCGATTTGCTCAGCATTTGCCATGGATACACCGAAAGAAGCGTCTTTTGTACCAACACTAGGTGTAACGATAATCAAATCAAAATCAGATGATTGAATGAAGCTGTCAACGTGGCCTATAGTGGTGTTAAATCCAAGGTTATGAAAAAGTGAAGTCCAAGCTTCCACTGGTTCTTGACCGGATTCGTTAACAAAATCCCCATGAAGAACTAATAAGTTGCCTAATGAAAGAATAGGAGTAGAACCAGCAGGTAAAGGAATACTACTAGCTAGGTTTCTGGGTTGATTCAACTTCTGATTGTTGGTTTTAAACTCTGAGGAGGAGGTGTCAGTGAATGTGTTGGGTACACCTTGAGTGCTCGAGTTTACCGTATTTGTTAACGGGATAAGATTCGTTGTAAAAGGGAGAATTCCCACCAATATGAGTAAGAAAAGACCTAGAAAAACTGGACTTTGAGTGATTCGATAAATGCGTGGCAATGAGTTTAATCCCCAATGAATGATGGCTGCGCAGGGTTTTTGATTGATTTTTAAGGATTTTGCTCAAGGTTTCGTAGTTTGGAGGTCTGAAGAGGGGATGAGTGAAAGTGCCGGAGCAGATATCTTATGAAGAACGTTACCATTGTGGCTCCGATTAGGGCTAGTATCTGTGAGTAATAGGTAACCCAATAATGAATAATCGGATTAATGTTAGGAGGATTAGGGGAAGCAGAAGTCAGCTCAACATCTACTTCATGAATGGGTTGATTTCCGTCAAGTAAAAGCAAATTTGCACTGATTAGAATACCTGTATGAACCTCAAAGTTGTAGGTTTCATATTGAGGTTCACTCGATGTGTAAGAGAGCTGCCAACAAAGGAACCACCCCGAACTAATTTCTAGGGAAACGAGATCTGTTACAGTAAATGGATCCGTGTGAAGAAAAGTATAGGTTGAAGGTGGATCACCGTCAATGTAAATTTGGTCTCCGATTTCAAGGTCAGGACTAACCCACAAGCCAGTATAAAGCGATACCCCCGAAAACTGGTAGCTGCGATTCTCAGCATAGGTATAGTCAGCGGAGTCTGATTGCCAGCTTATTCCATCATTCCATGTAAGATACCAGGTAAGATTTCCACGATAAGTATGGTCACTAGTGACATTCAGGACTAGTTGTAGATACCCATAATATGAGCTGGTTAGGTTATTGACGTGCGATGTTCCTGTTAATTGATAGATTCGAACTTGTTCATGGTTGGGTTGGGCCTGACTAGAATGTTTTGGAATCAGTGTTCCAAAAGAAAGAAAGAGTAATGAGAGAATTAAGCCAATTCGGAGAATTGGCTGAGAAATAGGGAGTTCACGTTTTTTAGATACTGATTTTTTCACGTGCTTTCACCTGCATCACTTTCAGGTGAACTCCGTATGGCGATTGAGGGTGAAGTGATGAGCGTATCCTCTAGCGTGGAGAACGGGTTAGAATCGAGCTCAGTTTGATTGATGTGAGGAGTGCTTGTCTGTTGTAGCATGGTCTGAATAACTGGAATTGCGTTTTGCTGTTGGAATTGCTTAAAGGCTCCGGTTGCTTTTCGAACAAGGAAAACTGACCCAAGGATGCCAATTAGAATTGAAATTAAGCCGATCAGTATTAATTTCAAGCCAATCAGGATTCCCGATAGTCCTATCGCAACAGGAACGAGAATTAGCAGGAACCCAAGATTTCGGAATGATCTTTTTAGGAAGGAGAGATTTTCATGAGAATTGTTTAGGCATAGGACCCGTTTTGGAAGATTCTGAGTCAGGAATTCCTCCAAGTGACCATGATGGATAATTTGAACCGGATAGGCGGTTGCACGTTCACGAATTGAGGGTAGAGAATCATCTGACTGATAAAGAAGCAGAGGAATCATTTGACAGCGAATGGGTTGGCGAGATTTATTGGTGAGGACAAATGCTTTTTTTCGCAGGAAACTGATGGCTTGACTTTGTAATAGGGGATTCAGGTAGTGAGGATTACTGGGAAGCTCCCTTTGAAGGTCGGAGAGCGTTTGAAGGAGATTGTTGACGTCCTCTTGAAGTGTTTTTCCCCTTTCGTTGACTTGTTTGTAGACAAGGATGTCATAGCAATCTACCCCCCGATACTCACAATTCCGAACTGCTAGTTGGATGCCCTTTCCTCTAGAAGGTTGGGACACAAATTCGAGCCTGCTAAGGATTGTTTCAAGGCTTGCTTCTTGTAAACCGTTTGTACTATTCACATTGCTTTCGATCATAACAGCTGCAGGCAGCATTTGAAGTTTTTTTAAGGATTTCTGTTCAATTCAAGTTCAACGAAGCTCTAGTACTCAACTGACTCCACTGCTATTGCACTGTTTGGTAGCGAGCATCTTTGAATATCTAACAAAAAAACAGCTTAAAGATGAATCTAGAGTGTTGTAATCATCAAGTGTTCAGAGAAATAAGGAAAACGCTGAACACTTTGATTCTTACTCAATTATTTCACAAGGAATGAAGAGAAGGGCAAAAGCTGGTAAAATACCCCCCTTAAGCTTGATATGAGAGGATTGAAGGATTCATATTCAATCATTATTGATAATGAGTTTCAACAAAGACTATGGAATACTGAACCTGGGTGATCATTCCCATTTTGTAAAGATGCAAACCAACATATGTTTGGTTTATGTAGCCTTTTGTATAGGAGTGAGAGTCAGGAGCGTTTTTAGTATGAGTCAAACCCATTGGCTAATTACTTCGGTTATACGACATGTTACTAAACAGGCTAGAGGTCCAGCATTGTCTATAGCAAGAGGTTTGGAAGAGCAGATTCCTCAATTTGTTTCAGCAGGGATGCCAGTTGAGATGGCGTGCAGGGAATCACTCCTTTTAGCGATTCATTCAGCTCAAATAAAGGTAAAATACTGTGTTGGAACTGAACGCTTTGCCCTTGATGATTTTATTAACACCTGTTCAAGAATGGAAGCTCTAACTGAACATCTTGCCAGAGTCTAATAAGCCTGTTCTCCAAGTCAAATCACTGGGCTTGAGAAGAAAGCCTTTAATCACTGTGAGTCAGACGGAACCAAGAATAATAGGTCGAGGTAATAGCGGTGACAGTTTCCGTATATGTATTGTGCAAGGTGTTCATGGGTCATATCCAGAAAGTAGTTGATGCTCTACGTGAGCTTCAGGAAGCAACCAGTATTACGGTAACGACTGGTGAATTTGATATCATTGCTCGGTTCAATTTACCTGATTTGGAAACCCTATACGATCTAACCGTGAACCATATTGGTAAAATCCAAGGTTTAGAAAGTGTCACAACCGCGGTAGTTGAAAAGGAATTCTGACTTATGATTTATGCTTGAAGGGGGAGGTAATCAATGCGAGCGGCTATGGAACGGCGCATGGGAGCCCAACGTACAAAAACCCTCTTCTATTTCCTGGCACTGATTTCAGGAGTTTTATACGCTTTCTCCGTCTTCTTTGATGTCTTCATCTATCAGTTATTTTTCCACTCCTTTCTCCCAAGTATTCATTCATCTGTAGCATTTGCTCTAAGCGAGCAATGGTTAGCACTCCTTTTCACATTTATTCTACTCATAGTACTAAGCATTCCCACAAATCGTGCACGTCGAAGGAGTCTTGGAACCCATATTGATCGCTCTTTTGCGCATATCACTTTGCCCTCTCGGAAAATCCTTCTCGATATTATTCTAGCCGGTATTTTTTCAGGTGTCGCAACCTTTGCCTACTACTACGTTGCTGGACAAAGCAGTGATGTATCCGCTGTTATTCCCTTCTCACGTCTTTCACTAATCTATCTGATGATTGGCGACCTTATCCTTATTCGTGATTGGCCAAGTCCAATTGAAGCGCTCTCTATCATTGCCATAACCTTTGGAGTCATCTTAGTTGGTATAGCCCCCGGGGGTTTCTTTGATCCCTTTCTCCTTCTATTTGTGATAATCGTGTGGGCAGGCGGTATCGCATTTAGTATCTTTTTTCAAAGTAGAGCTAAACGAACAGAAACCCGACCGAAAACAACCATTGACTCCTTGAATCTGCGGTTGTGGATTCTTCTTTTTCTGAACATCATTATGACGCTCTTTTTGATTCCATTCATGACTCCTGAAGTTTTTGCCTTAATCGCTATTCAGCTTCCAGTAATTTGGGGGTGGCTTCTTCTACCCGTTGCATTAACATTCTTCTCCCTTGTTGCTTATCTTCAAGCCCTTGGTCGAGGTAAAATGTCTGTAGTACAAAGCATTGGTTCAATCGCCATTGTACTCGGAATCCCCTTAACTTTGTTAGGCGCATTTCTTTTCCCCACAATTTTCAATCTCCCAGCCACCGATTTCCTGTCTTGGATGTTAAAACTCACTGGTACGATTTTTGTGATAGCTGGCATAATTGCCCTCTCAACTGCCACCCTTCGTGGCTATGTCTTTGTGAAACTTCGACCAGGAACAGGAGATATTATGAACGAACTTCGTCGGATTCATGGGGTTCGTCGTGTTTCGGCTCTATCTGGTCATTGGGACTATCTGATTCGCATTGAAATTCGGACCTTAGGCAGTACTCGGGCGAAAACATTACGAAAGATTGAGGAAGTCAAGGGTGTAATTGATATGGAGACATCACTCATCCTCAAAGAATGGGTCTGAAACAATCTAGGTGTGTATTAGTTTTCTGTCAACCTCCGTAAGATATATAAAAACCTCAAATTCCGCCCAATTTTGATTATGATGGAACCAAGTACGATGTTACCCCTAGATGGGCTCAGTGAAGGATATGGCCTTCGAGATGACGCCCTTGACCAGATGCTTATTACAACAGGTTATCGTGATGTATCGCTAAAATATCGTTCTGCGATTAAGAATATTCAAGATGTATTTTGCAGTGATATGCGAATACGGATAATCTCAATGCCTTTCGATGACGACGAGGATCCACTTTGGCCCCATATGGCTTGGATGCCATTATGGTCGAATCGAGATACCTGTGTGTTGATTGCTGATCCATTGCAATCCGACAGCCGTCATGATAGTGATTACTTTATTCCAATGGGATTTGCTCAACATTATGCTCATGCTGAGGAGGATTACCCCTATTACCTACCAATTAGCGCACCTGAAATTATCATTCCACAATACCTTGAATGCCATCCAATTCAAACAACTCCCTTGTATGCAGTTGATCCCCGAATTCCTCAGGACCCTGAAGATACAGATCCTACAGAATTTTCTTTATTACTTGAAACAATCATTCGACTCAGAATCTACATTGCTGATCATCTCTTAATCAATCGCGGATTCACAACAGGAGTAGCTTATCAACATACAACTCTTCTCTATGAATTGCCCCTACCTATACCTACAGAAGTAGCAAATTCACAGTTGGCTCTCGCCTTTCTACTATTGGATACTGCACGGGCTATTGTCACTGTGGGAGAAACTGACTATCTCACCTGGACTGGCCTTCACAATCTAGTTGACCATGCCCGAAAACGGTTACGTGAACTAGATTTGCTCCTAGGCAATGTCACCCCAAACCACACCTTTCTAGATAAATTCGATCATATTCATCAATATTTTACGGGCCTTTACCCATCACTGCTTCGAGCACCTGATGAAACCAATCAGTTCATTTATGAATTACTAGAAAAGACGGGGCTCTTTCATAAAGAGGAGTAGAACCGGCTAATCAATTACACTGGAACCATTGCATATCATTGAGTGAAAAATAGTAGTTTAAATGCTTAAAAGCAAAAACGAATTACTGATACGCCATCTTCCCCTGGTGACCCTCGATGTCCGATGCACTACTTCCGCTTATTGAGATTTCTAAAGTCTTTGTTATGAGTTTTATCGGTGCGATTCTTTTAGCCAAATGGTTGAGAGGAGAGAACCGTTTCTTGACCGATATGCCTTTCCTTTTCGGGATCGCTATGTTCTTTGCTGCGGCTGGAGAGAGTTTAGATGTGGTAATGGATTTAGGAATCCTACCTGCGGATCTTGTTATTTTCAAGGTTCGGACCACTATAACTTCCTTCACAATGCTGTTCTACCTGATTACGACTGTGTTGATTTGGTTGAATGACCGCCCGCGATTAAGTGTCGTAATTGTCGTAAGTTATACTGCTGTGCTTCTGTCGGTAATTTGGCTTGCTCCTGAAATTAACCTTGTTCGACTCTGGGTGATGCCCTTCCTGTTTGCCTTGTTCTTCGTGTTTGTGGGAACATTCATCCTCGCCTGGCATTGGAAGCGACTCCCTGACGTTCATGGATTGGTCATGGCAATCGGCGTAATCATCGCCATGATTGGACAAGCACTCAAAGTGCCATTAAGCACAATGGGTCTAACCTGGATTTCTGAAATAACTGACTTGGTAGGACTTAGCATTCTTGCTCTTGGTTTACTCATTAAACCAGGTTACGCAAAAGCAGGTTAAACCACATAGAGAATCTTGAAAATTAAAAAGAATAGGATGCGGGAACACAGATTAAAATCGACTTTGCTCCCGCGTCTTGATTTTATCCTTCGACTGGAAGAGGTGCAGGTAACAAGTTTTCTAGCGCTTGATCCAAACTGGTGATGCGGGGCATTTTGGTTTGTCCAATTGCCTTATTGTTTTCTCGCAGTCGTTGGCGTTCAAGCAAATCGAAGGTTCCCATGGTCACAGGATGAATCACTGCAGGAAGGATCGTACGTGCCGCACGAACATGATAATAGAGATCATTGATCTGTTGCAAGTGACTGTCGAAACGATTCGTGAAAAGTTCTAGATTAGCTGGTGATTCGCTAAACTCAGCGAAAACATGGTAGGTCCCTCCCGCTGCGGTTACCTCGGGAGCAACCACAAATTCACGAACCAGTAGACCTTGATCTTCACAAGCTAGCGTTATGGCAGCACTAATATCGCCTTCAGAGACTTTTTCACCGCTGATGTTGATTGTGTTTTGACTTTTACCCAGACATTGAAGGCTAAGGGGATCGAGTGACGTGAACATGACCAGATCATGCACATCATATCGCCATAATCCACTGGGTGTAGTAATCACAATTCGATAGGGAATATTGATTTTCACATCCGAGAGAGGAACTGTATTCGCATCGGGAGATAGGGGTCCTTCTTGGGATTGGACGAATTCGAAGATTATATCGTCGACAACGGGGACTACTCCACGTTGTTCTTCAAAGAGTTGAAACCCGTAGGTTCCCTCAGTTCCCGCGTAGGCTTCGTGTACATGCACATCCCCAACAAGGTCCTTAATTACTGGCGAATAGAGCTCTTTCACCACTCCAGAAGAAAAGACTACTGACATCTTGGGCCAAAGGACCTGTAGGTCAATCTCGTTTTCATCAGTTATCGCCGCGTTCAATCGTTTTCGAGCTTTTGTAGAAATCTGCGAATCGGAAACAAGCCAGTCAAGTGATTCGTATTTCGTGCGTCGAAGTAACGCCATCACAAATGACGTTAAACCGATGCAGGCAGAGATGTCGGGTCTTTCAATGGCCTGGCGAATCGTTTCACGGAATTTTTCTTCCCAATCGAGGACATCAAAGACATCCGGATGGGGAACGATTTTTCGTCTAAGAAAGGGATTGCAATGTTTCATGCCGTAACCAGTAAGGTAACCGATATCCCATTTTTCTGTTTGTTTGTAGATAGAAGGCGCCATTATTGCCAGCAGTTTTCCTTGCAGAAACGGGCGGATGGCATCTGCTGAAGCAAAATAGAGTAATTGGAAACGATTAGCTGATTTCCATGTTGTGGGAGTGTAGGGGATTAGTTTGGGTTCACCTGTGGTGCCACTGGTTGCCATCACAGCAAAAATGGGTTCAGGGTAGAGGACATTGGGTGTCCCGTTGAGCTCTTCTTTGATATACGGGTGAAGATCCTTATACTGATGGATGGGAACTTTATCCACGAAATCCTCGTAAGTTTTGATTTCAGAAAATTGATGCCGTTTGCCAAACACAGTATTTTCTGAATGACTAAGCAATTCTTGAAGACGTTGAGTTTGAGCTGCTGTCGGGTCTTGTAACGATTTGATAAATGGTTTCACCTTTGTGCGATAGAGAACCTTTGAGAGAAGCTTCCAAATCATTTTTCTCGCTCCACATTTTGTATTGTAAACGAAACGTCTGCTGTTGACGTGATGGAAGGCATTGTTCCGCCACGCTCGCCTTGAAGCCGCTAGCGGAACCAATGCCGGGTCAGAGACAGGTCGTTGTTCGCGTAGTTTCGTTCCATCAACCGTTCTGCGTGATTTCAACGACTTTTAAGCGATGCGGGGACATGAGGGCTATCTAGAAATTCGATTAGGTCACCTGTAAAGGCTCAATAACGCTAGGAGAGGATGATTTCCATCGTCACTATTGGCAGGTTTGAAAACACGTTTGAAATGATCGTGGAGAACTCACTCTTTTTGATAGTATTTTTACTGAAGAAAAAATCAGTCTGAATACTTTTCACAAATCTGCATAAGTAATATGATATTCGGACCTCACACTACAAAGATTGAGTTAAACTGTACTAAAGAGAGGCTTCTCTCCGTTAAAATCACTTAGATTCATTATCGGGCTCCACATAACGCTTTTAAACTAAACAAATTCTGCGCGGGAGTGGACACAACCCACCCACCACCAAAAAAAGTAAGGCGCGGAACAAAATGGATCCACGAACAGATGGTCCAATCTGGCCCTGTTAATTCAATCAGAAGGCTGATAATGGGATACGCGGTGTGAATTCACTACTGCGATCCCAGCTTCTCCTTTTTTTACCCCTTCAATTCATGTAAGAGATAGGCAGCGATTTCTTCTGCAGCATCCACGCCAGTTGCCTTTTGCAATCCGCTCCAATTGGGTGCTGAATTTACTTCACTAACTACCAACTGATTATCTTCTTCGAGGATATCTATTCCCGCAAAATCCATTTCCAAGGCCTTAGAAGCTTTGAGTGCAAGTTGTTCCAGCTCCGTGGTCAAGGGGCACTCTTTGGGTTTCGCTCCACGAGATACATTGGTTTTCCATTCGCCTGGCTTTGCATATCGATACATTGCGCCTATCACCTTTGAGCCAACTACAAACACACGGATATCCCGACCCGGTGTATCTATGAACTCTTGAATCAACATCGTTTGATTTGCGGTTTGCATTATTTTAAAAATACGAAAGGCTAAATCCGGATTCTGTAATCGGAAAATTCCTTGACCCTGCGAACCACGAAGGGGTTTAGAGACAATATCTTCGTAGCGCTTCGTGGCAGCGACAGCAACAGCGAGTCTTTCTGTCACTGTTGTCCGTGGGATTGGAAGACCATGATGCGCTAGCCAAACGAGGGTAGCAAGTTTGTCTTTTGCTCGTCGATGACTGTATGTTCGATTAAACACGCGGATTCCTGAAAATTCCAAAGCTTCGAGTACGGAGATACGACTGGTGATTTGATCCGTTGACCCTCCACCAATACTCCGAAGTATAATCCCTGTTACATCTAAGGGTTTACGGCGAGGTAACAGAAACTGCATCTCTTCAGAGTCCATATGCACTGAGAGGTCTTTTAGGCAAAAGGTGACGGTCTCGCAGGATTGGGCTTCAAATGCCCGTATTAACCGACGAACGGGCCAATTTGGTCGATCTCGGCTCATAGCTATGCCTATTCGCAAATGTGGCACACTCCAGCATTCTATTGAGTACTCAGCTATGCGTTACCCGCCATTCCATATAAAACAACACTAAGAGAAGTCTACTCTTAGACAGGACGAGTGCTGCGGATATAATGCTCAAAAATTGTCTCGCTCACTGAGAGAGGATAAGGTCTTGGGGGCGCTTTAAATCCGTAGGAACAGACTGCATCAATTGGACCACTAAATCCACGGTCGATGCCAATCTGAATTCCACGAATGACGTCAAGGAGAATTGAGGTACTATTCGGGGCATCTTGGCTGACCAGGCGAAGATCTATCTTGAAGTCTGCATCACCGATATATTGTCCACGAAGGTAGAAGTAGCTCTCTCGCCGATTCCCTAGAAAATAGACGTAATCGGTTGAGCCAGCAGTGACAGGTACTTCATAAGGCACTTCAGTGGAAACAATCTTCGTTTTCATTGAACGCTTCTGATCCCGAGCCCGATGTAGAGATTCAAGAGACTCTGTTCCACCTCCAACATCAAGTTGGTAGCTTTCTTGAATCCGAACACCTCGTTTTACTAAGAAATCCAAGAGTGCACGATGGAGTGCGGTCGCGCCTAATTGGCTCATTAGATCGTCGCCTGCTACAGGGAGTTTTGCATCACGGAATCTTTGTGCCCATTCTCGATTACTGGCTAAGAACACAGGTGAGGTGTTGATGTATGCACACCCAGCATTTAGGGCCGCCTCAGCATAATGATATGTGGCCTCACTTGCTCCACTTGGTAGGAGCCCGATCAGCAGGTTTGCTTTGCTATCCTGTAAAACCTTAGTTACATCAACAGGCTTTGCTGAACTTTCTTCTACAAGCTCTCGGAGTTCGGGAGTGATTCCATCTAATGAGGGGCCTCGTTGAACTGAGACATTTAGAGTGGCAATATCGGTGAATTTCGGGGCGTTGTTTGGTTCGGCAAAAATCGCCTTGCTAAGGTCTTCACCAACTTTTCGCTGATCAACATCGAAGGCAGCAACAACTTCGATATCACTCACTGCGTAATTGCCTAACATGGGATGAGCTAGGCCGGCACTTTCTTTGGCTTTGCTAGGATTTCCATAGTGTTGAAAGGCTTGAATGAGGCTGCTCGCACAGTTTCCAACCCCTGCAAGTGCAATCTTGATTTTACCCATAGTAGGCGACCTCATAATTATTTTACAGTCATGAAGTATAAAGGTGTTAGTGGCGTTCTATCTTAAACGAATTTAAGCATTTCTCTTCTCAAGCAACGGGAAAGAACTGCCTGTTAGAGATATTTTCGAAGATGGTCCTTGATTTCAGAAGGGTGCCCAAGAACCATCATCCCTTTCATCGCCCGAAGCCTTTCAACGTTTTCTAAATCAATTTCTCGCGTTGTGAGCTCCATTTTTTCTCCACTTGGCAGTACAGTGGTAACAGAACCGGGTTGTTGATCCACGGGGTAAATGTAAATTGGAACCGCTGTTTTCATGGCTTGAGATACTGCGTTGGTTACCAGTGTGTCAGCGATGCCGTATGCAATTTTCGCTACGGTGTTGGCTGTTGCTGGCATGACCACGAGAAACTTATGGGTTCTTTTTTGAAGCGCACCAGCGATAAAAGGCGTATTGGCATCGACTTCTGTTCGGATCTTTTCAGATATCGCTTCTAGGTCTTTCAACAGTTTGTACCATTTAATAACCTGCATTCCAGCTTTTGATAAGAATATTAGAACCTTAACATCATGTTCTTGAACGATCTCATTCATGACTTGAACGGATTCAGGCATATAGTCTCCTGCACCGGTAATCGCCCAAGCAAATTTCACTGGCATGTCAATTTCCTCCATTCGTGGTGTTATGTAAGTGATATCATTTATTTGGGTTATTTCTTTTCCTAGAACTGGATTCTGGTTCCTTTTTGACAATCAAGAAAGCAGATATAACCGAAAGCGAATCCCAGTAGCAGTGTGGAGTATGAGAAAATATCGAGTTCTTGGAATATCAGGAAGCCCACGGAAAGCCGCCACCGACTATATAGTACGAGAAGCCCTGAACTACTTAAAGAGCAAATTCCCCATCGAGACCAAATATTTCTCAGTGGCTGGAAAGAAACTGAATTTCTGCATTCATTGTGACCATTGTATTCGGAAAAAAGAGGGCTGTGTTTTCAAAGACGATATGACTGAAGTCTATGACCTCATGGAATGGGCAGATGCTTACGTCCTCGGAAGCCCGGTCTATCAGGGTAACATTAGTGGTCAACTCAAGACTCTGCTTGACCGCACGCGGGCGATGATGGCTCGAAACCCTGATGTCTTTGAGGGAAAAATAGGAACAGGAATTGCAATTGGTGGAGATCGTGCTGGCGGTCAGGAACCCACGTTACGAAGCATTCACGACTTCTATATTATCAACCATATATTTTCAACTGGCGGAGGTGCCTTTGGAGCTAATCTAGGTGCCACGATATGGTCAAAGGACAAACGGGCCGCAGGTGCGGAAGCTGATAAAAGCGGATTGAAATCATTGTATAAGACGATGGATCGGCTACATCGTGTGTTAGAAAAACTACGCTATTCGCTCTAGCCTATTATGAAAAGCCTGGCGAATAGTTTTCCTAAAAGGTAGTTAATTGTAATTCCAGCCCACAGGCCAGCAAGCCCCGCGAAGTGAGCCCACTCGACTGGATAACCAAGTAGAAAAACCCACGACCAACAAATTCCTAACAGGGCGATTGGCACGAAGGAAATGAAAGCACTAAACAATCCCACAATAATCATTTGAGTGATATGTTGACCGATTTCAAAACCAATTAGTCGCCCGCCACCAACAACACGGGTGAATAGTACCAGAGAAATGTATGCAGATACATAGACGACTGGCACCATTGATGCAGCAAGGAGAAATGAAATCGGATTTGTGAACGATTTAAAGAATGAGACCGCAATCACAAAAACAGGGATTGCGAGTGCCATTAGGGTGATTAACTGGGCCTTTGATTTTAGAATTCGTTCTGTTGGGAGTGGTAACGTGAGAGTGTATTTCATCCCACGGGCTTCAACACTAAGGAAAAAGATTGAGAAGAACCCAAGCATGATTGTTGGCATGACTATGAAGGTAATTACGTCAGAGACATGAACAACCCCAATTTCCCAAATAAATTGGAGAAATATTGGAAGCATCGTTAGGAAGGGGAGGAAAAACATGATTGCTTGTCCAGGAGTCCGGGTGGCAATACGTAGGTCTTTTCGTAGAAGCGCTATCCCGACCCGGCTAACTTTGATGTCTACTGGATGAATTACGCTGGGTCCTGTGGTTGTTACCACACCCGTGCCAATTTGTCGTAAGAAATTACGAGACCAGCGAAGCCCCAAAAGCGTAAGACCTCCATAAAGCGCGACGACTATGAAATCTAACCAAAATTGTGGAGTACCAGGTATGCCTGTGGCAAGAACCACGAAGGTTCCCATTGTGAAAGGGTACGCAAAATAGAGGAGATACCAGAATGGCACCAATGAAATGGAAAGACTTTCAACGAGGGGTACGATGATGTTGAGAAGCTGAAAGGAAAGAGAAAAGCCCATTATGACCACTGCCCACAGGACATAGAAGAGTAAGCGGACGATGGATCCTAGCCTGGATCCTCCGGTTGTTTGAATGCGAGTATAAAAGTAGAGGGCTAAAATCAGCATAATTGTGATGCCAAGTCCAACACTAATGAGAAAAGCCCCTAGACAAGCTAGTGCTCCGAGAATTGACGGAATGACTAGCCCATATACAAGGTAGATGACGATACCATAAGCCAGGGGAAATCCTATGATGATGGTTATCATTTGAGAATCAAGTAGTCGGATGTAGGCTAGTAAGGCAAGTTTACCTGTATCCACCCGTGAAACGGGGAGATAGTGCCCAATGCTAGCGGCATTGGTTGAAATGAATGAGGTGGAAACCATAAGCCCCCAAAATACAAGAAAAGCAAATCCTACTAAGCAGAACATCGAAACCGTAAAAGCCACGGTAATCCATCGAAATTCAGTAGGTGTACCATAGAGCCCACTAAGGGTGCCCCACACAAGAATTCCGAACACAATGGCAAGCATTCCAATGAAGACGCTTATTGTAATTTTATTAAATCGAGTATTGCTTCGAGCTCTCTGGATCTGTTTTTCAATTGTCTGGGTCATCGCTCCAGAACTCATCGACATGGCTGACCGGAACTGCACTTCGAAGGCGATCTTCCCAGCAATTCTCCAGGCTTCACGCCAGCTGATGTTTGGCTCGATTTCTTTGATCTCAGACAAGTTTTGTGGACCACCCAGACCATTACCGAGTATAATTCTTCGTTAGTGCCTTGCGGAGTGCTTGGACGGTTTCTGCAACTTCAGCATCTTGTTGAACAGCACGAAGAAAGATTTCTTCCAACGACCCATGAGCCTTCACCATTTCCCGCAACTCATCAACCGTACCTTCAGCAACCATCTTGCCATCATCAATAATTCCGATGCGATCACAAAGACTTTCGGCTACTTCGAGAATGTGACTGCTGAATAGAATTCCACCCCCATTCTCCAAGTGGATGTTCAATATGTCCTTTAACACCCGGACTGTTCGCGCGTCCAAACCGCTAAATGGTTCGTCAAGAACTAGTAAAGGCGGATCATGAATAATCGCTGCGATAACACTCGCTTTTTGTCGATTACCATGGCTTAGAGCGGCGATGGGTTTATCGAAATATTCGCCAAACTCAAAGGCATCAATGAGTGATTTGACCCGGGTTTTCACATCCTGTTCATCAAGTTGACGAATTGATGTTATGAAATTGAAGAACTCCCGTGGAGTAAGGGACTCATATAGAATATGATCTTCGGGAACTAGACCAATGCGATTCTTTACTTCAATGGGCTGATTCATGGGATCGAAGCCAAAGACTTCAACTTGGCCTTGTGTGGGGGGAAGCAACCCACTGACCATTTTGACCGTTGTGGTTTTTCCAGCACCGTTGGGTCCCAGAAGCCCATAGATTTCACCTGAACGGACTTCGAAGGAGAGATGGTCTACTGCCACGGTTTTTCCGAAGTGACGAACTAAGTCATGGGCGACGATTGGTGCACCATTACCCTTCATGGCTTCATTCATGTTCTGTCTCCTATAGTCCTCCAACTAATCTGAGGCTATAAGATTTCTGAATACAGAAAAAACTTTGATTACTTTGATTTTTGACGGCGATGGACAAGGGGTACTAACACTGCAGCTACTACCCCAAGCAAGGCCAATAGGAAGAAGCCGATAACCCATGTGCCGAAGATGAAAGCACTAAAGGTGACGATTGGAATTCCGAATGCTCCCATACCAAACCGAGTGAAGAAGCTCCAACCAAAAACCTGACCTCGACTCTCAGGACTAGATAGGTTAGCGACCATAGTATTCGTAGCAGCTTGAGCTGAAAAGAAGGAAAACCCGAATAAAAGCACGGCTATGATGAGAAGAGCATCATTCCAAAATGTGGGCGTATAAGGAATCCCAAGGAGAACCAGAGAACCACATGTTACCAAAGTCATAATAATAAGGATTTTACGCCATCCAAAATGATCGGTGAGCCGACCTCCAATTTCTTGACCGAAAATCCCTCCAACGTAAACTAGTGTTCCGATGAACCCAGCAATAACCAAGAGCGTTCCAAGCTCCAAGGTGATATACACTGGGAGTGCAGTGACAGTGCCACGGTACAGCATTCCCCGTGCAGCCAAAACAACTGAGACAATAATCATCACGACAGGTGTCACAAGGCTGAAGAAGCCACCTCCTTCCTTTGCATCAGGATCTGGACCTGTTTCGAGTTCGCTTG
>JAEOTD010000086.1 GCA_016839995.1 Candidatus Hermodarchaeota archaeon | reverse complement strand
TACACCGAAACTTCATTGGCGCATCACTAATGTCACAGATGAAGTTGTCGAATTCGGCTTTGGCTCAGGTCAGTTTTGGCGCGCGCGGGTTGGTCAAGCACTTACGTTTGATATTCAAGAAATTACAAACGACGAAGTATCTGGCCTTTTCACAATCGGTAACCTGACTATTCCAGCAAACGATTCACGAATCGCCGCAGAGACCGTTTTCAGTATTTGGCCTTGGTTTCCCGGACTAGTCTCCCATCTTGACTGGAATACCGTTGACCAACAAGCAACCGATGCAGCTACAACGTTCTTCATGAATGGGAGCTTAGACATTCAAACCACTCCAATTACGAAATCCTACATCTACCACCAGGGTCCCTGGGGTAACCAAAACACGACTTTGGTCTACGACTTAGGAACAGGAATTCTTCTCTCTGCTTACACAGAGTTCTTTTTTCTCAAGGACTATCACCTAGGCATCGAATTCATAACAGTAACACAAAATTCTACCAGTTTAAGCACAATGCTCTTTGTAGCGTTTTTTGTCATTGCGATTATCATTGTCGCTTTTGGTTTTGTAGTAGCGCGATTGCAACCCAAAAAGAGATGATTAACTTGAGTAACAAGGGAGGGGAGTATCTGTCACCAAAAAGCACAATGGCCATCCGAGTTGCTCTAATTGCTATCCTCGCTGCTTTAGCTATCGGTGGGAACTATGTTCTTTCAGCGCTCCCAAACGTTGAACTGTCTTCTGTAATGGTGTTTCTGAGTGGTTTCCTTTTTGGATCAATCGTTGGCGCTCTTGTCGGGTTCATTGCCATGGTTATCTACCAGTTTTGGAATCCTTGGGGTGCTTTCATTCCTCCTATTGGATTAGCAGTAATTGGGTGTACAGTGTTTATCGGAATCGTCGGGGGAATCCTTGGAAAAGCCCTCCAACGGCTAGACTATTCAAATAACCGATGGTTTCTACTTCCCGCCCTGTTTGGGATGCTCCTAACATTCTTTTATGACGTCGTGACAAATTTCGCTTATAGCATTTCTTTTGGTGCCCCATTCAGTGTAACACTGCTTTTAGGACTCCCTTTCACAGCAATTCATGTCATCAGTAATGCCATTCTCTTCGGTGTCCTAGCCCAACCCGTTACCCGAGCAGTCCACCAACTACAACTGAACCAACTCCAAACCAACAAAAACTCAATAATAACTCAAACAAGGATACAACCACTTGAAAACGACGAAGGATAAAACACGCCATGAAACTCACTAGATTACTGATCCCAGAAGTGCGTCAAGGTCCCCCAACCCAGTTTCATCCATGGCATCTTCTTACCGCTTTCCATACTTTTTGCCAAAATTCATCGCCAATTGGTCGCTACCAGCTAGGCGCGAATCTTGCATTGGGAAATGGAAGTATTCGATCCCTAATCCGTTTCCTTCGGTATCAAGAATTAATTGAACCTGTAAGCAGACAAGGTCATCAGCTCACACCTGGGGGTAAGCAATACTGTGAAGACCTTACCCAAATATTGGTGAAAACAGAGGAACTCCCCCAAAGTAGTTACACCATTGATAGTTACAATTATGGCTGCCACCTTCGGCAACTAGCCAATTTAGTAACAGATGGCGTTGAACAACGAGACGCCGCCATGCAAGCGGGTGCCAGTGGTGCAACAACTTTCATCCAAGATTCAGACCCAGACACCATGATTATGGTCAAAGACCATAGAATTCAGAAACAAGAGATGCCCGAGGTCTTAGCACCGTTCGAACTTACTACTAATGATGTTCTCATTGTAGGAACGAGTTCAAATAGCATTTCTGCCCAGCTTGGTGCTTTTGCAGCCATACTAACTCTACTCAAAAAACTATAAGGAACTAGACGGTTCGATTCAAAATGAGCCGTGAAAGCTCCGCAAATGCGAAATCGACGTTAACATCATCTTTGGCACTCGTTTCGACGAATACCATCGAATTGTCTTCCGTTGTTTTCCTTGCTTCTTCGGATTTTACTTTTGCAGCAAGATCAGATTTATTGGCAACGAGAACTTGGGGCACGTCCCCACAGGATCGTTTAACCTCTTTTAGCCAGTATTCAATCCGATTAAATGAGTCTGGATTTGATCGATCATATACTAGAAGAACACCCTTTGCCCCACGATAATAGAGTTGACGAATCGGACCAAACCGCTCTTGACCACCGGTGTCCCAAATTTGGAGACGAAGAACATTCTCTCCAACAACGATATCTTTGACATGAAAGGCAACTCCTATGGTGAGTATATAGGTTGGATTGAAAATGCCTTTGACGTATCGGACAAGAAGGCTGGTTTTTCCGACTGCCGCGTCGCCGACGACAACTGCTTTGGCGATGTGGGTGTAGGGTCGCTTTGTAGCTATGGGTTGGGTGGTGCTTTCGGTGGGATTGCTCATAGGATTTCCATCACAATTTTTTCAGTTAGTGCGTAGGTTTTGAGACGGTCTTGTTCTGTTCGAATAAGTGGGCTGATGTGTTCGAAGACTAGAGCACGGTATGTTTGTTTAGGCATGGTCTTGCGGGTGAGTACTATAAGTTCATGAAATATATCAAAAAGAACGTTTCGGAACTTGGTGTATTTTATTTGTTGAGGGTCGATGGAGTCGTAATTGAGAACCCCGCTATCGTCGATGTGTACGCCAACTAGTTGGGGGATTTTTTCTATGTTCTTTGTAAAGATTTCTTGGAGTTCAGCATTGTAAGTACGCCGGGAGACATCGGTAAGGAATTGTTGGAGTACTGTATTGTATAAGAGGGTGAAGACTTCGAAGACATCCATTACTTTCGCAGCGGAGATGGTGGTTTCGCCCATCCACCAAGTGAGGACAAGATCATCAATGAATTCATCAAAACTTTTGAAGAGGTTGGTGTCGGTGGTGCCGTCTTCATGGAGCTCATCGAGTTGTTTCTTAAACATCATTACGAATTTCTTGTTGAGTAAACCTAAGTATTTTCGGAACCGGGAAGGACTCTCACTTACGTCAGTAATGAAGACTAGAAGGAGGCTGTTCTCTTCGTCAATTTGAAAGAAGAACCGCCGGTCTTTCATATTCACGACATTAACATGTTGGGCGGCAACTTGTTGGGCCATATGTTCCATACTGGCTAGAAACCCAGAAAGGAGAGCACTGTCAACATCAGACTGCGACCACTTGCGGCTGTAAAGTGGAAACCCTTCTCGTAGTCCAACGACATAGAAACTATGCACAGTCAACGCCCTAACACCTCTAAATGTGTCCCGACCTTTCCAAACGGTTTCAAGTTTCCTCCTCGCACCGCGTTACTAAAATATTGTGTTCAATACGGATTTAAGCCTCTGATTTTCCGGAATTTTGTTGCTGGGGAAAGCTGAATAGGAGAAAGCCTTCATCTTCATTGGGTTTGGCCTGATGTCTTCACGGGATATTGAAACCATTGATTTTTCTCAGATTACGCGTCAACAGCAGATCAACCGCCTCAAAGATACGCATTGGGATATCCTTGTGATTGGTGGTGGTATCAATGGAGCTGGAGTAGCCCTTGAAGCTGCTTACCGTGGGTTGACAGTGTGTCTTCTTGACCAAAATGACTTCGCATTTGGAACATCCAGTCGATCCACAAAGCTTGCACATGGGGGCTTCCGGTATATCGCTCAACGGGAATTTGGACTGGTTCGGGAAGCTACGACTGAACGAAATTGGCTTCGAGAAAAGGGATTACCTCATCTAACACGTCCAACACGATTTCTCTATCCAATCCTTGCATCAGGTATGACGGATGGACAAGAGCTTCCGAAAAGCTGGAGCTATCGCAGTGTTAGATTTGGCGCATTCTTGTATGATTTTCTGAATTATTTTCGAAGTCACAAGACGGCAAAGGGTATCAAGAACGTTGAAACAATCAAGGAATTTGAACCGCTTTTGGAACCCTCCCGGCTGAAGGGAGCGGTGACTTGGTTCGATTCGAATATCGATGATGGGCGGCTCGTAATTGAAACTCTCAAAGAAGCAGTTTTGACGAATGATGCGTTACCCATGAATTATGTTCGGGTCGTTGGATTTACCAAGGATTCCGGTGGCTGGATAAATGGAGTTGAAGCCGCTGATGCCCATGAGGAACAGTTTGTAAAATTTCAAGTCAAAGCCAAAGTTGTCATTAACACCACAGGAGTTTGGGCGGATGAAGTTCTTGCGCTAAACGGGGAAAAAACGGAGCCCGTAATTCGTCCAACAAAAGGTGTGCACTTAACCTACCATCGGAAGGATTTTCCCATTAACGACACCATTGCCTTGAACTCCATTGATGACCGCCGGTTCTTCTTTACAATTCGGCGAAACGAATGGGTACTTGTTGGTACAACAGACACTGATTATGCAGGAGATCCAGCAGAAGCTTATTGCACACGAGATGATGCCGATTATCTCCGAAACACAATTCGAACACTCTTTCCCGAAGCAAAAATCGACGACAAATACATTCACGGAACGTATGCAGGTCTTCGTCCTTTAGTTGCCGAAGTTGGTAAAGCTGAAAGTGATGTCTCCCGAAAGCATACAGTGCTCCAGCGAGATGATGGCCTCTATAGTCTTCTTGGAGGAAAACTCACGACCTTCCGAAAGATGGCAGAAGATCTACTGCTCAACCATATTCGAAAGGCCCTATCATCACATGATTTACCTAAATTCTCAGGAAAGAAAAACCTCACCAAAATTGCTTACGCCATTACTCTGACAGAAAAAGAGTGGGAAGCGCTCCCTGAAGTAATCACCTCGACACTTCCTCTATTCATTCTCAAACACCTCTATCAACAGTATGGACGTGGAGGAAGAACAATCCTCAGAACCGTCAAGAAACAACCAGAACTAGCTAATCGGTTAATAGATGTCCCTGAGTATCCAGTCGAAGTAGCGCCATGGATAGAAGCAGAAATAGATTACGTGGTGCGCCATGAGTCACCACTTCGGATCGAAGATGTGCTTTGCCGTCGAATGGAAATAAGCTGGTTAGTACGTCCCGAATATCAAGGTCATATTGCTAAAATCATCGCAAATCGGATGGGTCAAATTCTGGGCTGGTCCCCTAAAACTAGACAAGAAGAAATTACTCGCTATTTGGAGTATATTCGAAAGAACAGCTTCTTCTTCGATGGAAAAATACCCGTTCCCCGATAACGTAATGCCCAAAAACACATTCCTCGCAACCCCACAACTTTTTGAGTCTAGGACACCGACCTAGACAAGGGCACCCCACAATGGTATCACAATCCTGGCTTCGTACAGACCGGAAATGGATCCTATTCACAATACTATTGTTTATTTTAGCTTCTGTGGCCCACATTTGGATTCAATTGACCGGTGGATATAGTGCAGGCTCCTATCTCGACATGATTCCCCACTTCTTTTTCGGAGCAGCGATTTGCGCATTTCTCTTAAACATTAACCTCTCTCGATCTTGGAAAAAAGCACTTCCTGTTGCATCTCCACTCCTCATGGTAATCCTACCAGCGATTTTGTACACCCTAGCAGCAGCTTTTGCCTGGGAAATCTTTGAAGAGTTTCTGTCTATCTTCTTTCCCTGGGTCGGTATCTATTCCAATTTTTGGTGGAACGGCATCCGTGACATCATTATGGGTCTTCTTGGAGCTATCATTGCCGCTGGACTTTACCTATGGCATTTCCCTGTGATTCTAGCAAAACACGCTACCTTGCCCCAAACAAGGCAGCCTTCACGTGAAGTGGGATATATACCCGGAAAAGCCTCATTGAATCATTGTGAGAGCTGTGGATCCGTAATCGAACCGGGTTCAAAGCATTGTTCTAACTGTGGGCATAAACTGTGATTCGGGGCTCCTGTTTTTTGGCGGGAACATAAGATATTCAAGGAATAATCGGGCATTTAGGCAGAGCTTGGTGACAACCATGAGTAGTGACACTGTGTATGAACGCTTGCGAGAACATCTGGACAATCTACCAGTTGGCTATCCAAAAACTGAATCAGGAGTAGAAATTCGTATTCTAAAACGACTTTTCACCGAAGAAGAGGCTGAAATGGCCACCCAGCTCACCTATATTCCCGAAACTGTTGACCAAATTGCTCAACGAGCCAATCGGGAAGCTGAGGAGATTACACCTCTATTAGAGCGCTTAGCTCAGAAAGGACTTATTTTTCGATCCCACAAAGGAGGAATTACCCAATATCGTGCTGAATGGTTTGCCATTGGAATTTATGAACATCAAGTCAAGAACATGACAAAAGAGTTGGCTGAGGATTTTGAGCAATATTTGGATGAAGCTCTTCGAGATGAGCTTGTTGCATCCGCCGACCCACCCCAACTCAGAGTCATCCCTGTGCACGCTAGCTTGTCCCCCACAATGGGAGTTTTGCCCTATGAAGATGCCCGCGAAATCGTAAAGAAACAGAGCAAAATCGCCATTGCACCTTGCGTTTGTCGTATTGAAAAACGGGCTCTTGGCGAAGAATGTGACAAACCTGACGAGGTATGTATGATTTTCTCTACCGGCGCCTACTATTACATTGAAAACGGATATGGTCGTGAAATTACTACTGATGAAGCACTAAAAATTCTTAATCAGGCTCACGATGTAGGGCTTGTCTGTAGCCCCAGTAATGATCAAAAGGGTTTCGTTATTTGTAATTGCTGCGGTTGTTGTTGTGAGATTCTGAGTAGTTTGAAGAAAATACCCAAGCCTAGTTCTATCGTTGCAAGTAACTATTTTGCTGAGGTTGATGCAGACAGTTGTACAGGTTGTGAAACCTGCCTTGATCGATGTCAAATGGATGCTATTACTATGGAAGGGGGCATTGCAACAATTGACTTGGATTATTGCATTGGTTGTGGATTATGTGTCACTACCTGTCCTTCAGAGGCTTTAGCTTTGAAAAGAAAAGAAGAACCTGAAGTTAGTGTTCCTCCTGCGAATGCCTTTGAACTTTACCGTGAAATCGGTGAAAAACGACTTCAGCGTAGGGCTGCTGGTTCCTGAAGTGGAAATTCTCTATAGTTAACTTGCTACCCATAATTTGGGGTGCAATTCGCCCTAAATCCTGTAAAATAAAAGAGAGAGGGAAGCCCTCGAATATCAACCGACAGAGGGTTCCCATTTTTTGCCTCTTTTGGCTAGTTCTTCATCACGTAGAATTCGACGGAGAACCTTTCCAACCGCGCTTTGCGGTAGTGAATCACGGAACTCTACAGATGTGGGTCGTTTATAACCAGCCATCTTATCTTTCGACCACTTGATGATTTCCTCTTCAGTCGCAGTTTGACCGGGTGCAAGAACAACATATGCCTTGACGGTTTCGTTACTGGGGTCATCCTCACGAGGCATCCCAATCACGGCCGCCAATTGGATTTTGGGATGTTCTGTTAGGAGTTCCTCAATTTCTGCCGGCCAAGCCTTTAGTCCACTGACGTTAATCATGTCTTTCTTGCGGTCGGTGATGACGAGGTAGCCCTCTTTGTCGAAGTGTCCAATGTCACCGGAAAAGAAGTAGCGCTTGCCACCAATGGTTCTTATGGCTTCAGCGGTTTCTTTTTCTTTCTGCCAGTAACCTTTCATGACTTGTGGTCCATGAATTGCCACTTCCCCATCTTCTCCTGTCTTTAGCTCTTTCTTGCCGGTATCAATGTCGAAGATTTTGATGATTGTGTCAGGCATCGGGAATCCAACGGCGCCGAATTTTCGTTGGCGTTTATTGCTAGGATCCGCAGATGCGAGTGGAGAGGTTTCTGTTAGACCATAACCTTCAAAGACGGTTGCGCCGGAGACTCCTTCAAAGGTTTTCGCCGTGGCAGGAGGTAGAGGTGCTGCTCCTGACGCACAGGCTTTCAGGCTGCTAAGGTCATACTTTGCTACATTGGGATGATAGGCAATACCGGCGTACATGGCGGGCACAGAGTGGAGAAAAGTTACTTTGTAGTCTTGAAGTGCAGCAAGGAGATCCGAAAGCGGTGGTTTTCCGGCTCGGGGATCAGGGATACAAATGAGTTTGCTTTGTTGGTATGCCGATGCAATCATTGTCAACGTCAGTCCATAGCTGTGATACCAAGGAAGTGCGCCAATGTACACTTCATTCCCGACATCAACAGGAGCTGCTGGACCACCTTCATCAGGTTCAAGCCAAATCCATTCATTATACTGAAGAACATTAGCAAACAGGTTATGATGCGTTAGCATGGCACCTTTAGGAACGCCAGTTGTTCCACCAGTGTACAAAATTAAAGCAAGATCTTCCTTGGGTTTGATTTTAACCTTTGGTGGGTCTGGCGCATAGTTTGCCATGATTTCTTCGTAGCGAATGGTAATTCCTTCCTCGTAGTAGGGACTTTTGGGGATTTTCCCAAAAAGTCCGCCAATGAGAGCTTTGAACTTGGGAAGCCATGGCTTGACGCCACAGATGATGACTTGACTGACTTTAGTTCCTTTGACAGCTTCATAGCAGGTTGGAGTCATTTCGGGATGGTCAACACAGAAGACCATTTTTGCCCCTGAATCTTCTAGCTGATGTTTCAATTCAGGTGCCTTGTAACGTGGATTACAAGTTACTACAACGGCTCCAGCCTTTAAGATACCAAAGAAGATTGGCGGGTAGTGTGGTAGATTAGGTAGAAAGAGTGCTACTCGGTCGCCCTTTTTTATGCCGCTGCTTCGAAGGTAATTGGCGATGCGGTTAGCGCTTTCAAGGACGTTGTTGTAGGTTCGTTCAGTATGGAAGATGGTATAGGTTTTCTCTCCGCTTTTTTTGGCGGCATTGTCAAGAATTGCGAAGAGGGGTTCATTTGGATAGTCTAGGGTTTTTCGTACGTTTTCAGGCCAGTTATGCTTGTGCCAGAGCATTTCTTTCATGTTTTTTTGCTCCATTTTAGTAGTTGGTAATGGATGAGTATCCGTTATTGTAAAGTTCTTATTGAATTACCTTTTGGCAGAGTGAAAAAAGTCGACAAAAATCGATATGTTGTACTTTTCAGAGTTTTCGGCTCCCCTCCCGATAGGCTACTCGATTCATTTTTGCTTGATGTTTGTGAATAAACTCTCTTACAGACTCGGGCTCATGTGAACTCAATTGGCGAAGCACCCAACCAACCGCCTTCGCTACAAAAAATTCTGAGTCACCAATATGTGGAGTTAGAGCTGTTAGTATCCAAGACCCGTATTCTTCGCGATATTGTCCTCGCATACATAATTCCAGATAAGGCACAATAGCCATTCGTCGTCGCCAGAAATTGTCATCGGTCCCCCATTTCTCCAAGGTTAGGCGGAACTTTGGATTCACAATCAACTGTTTGCCAACAACCCAAGCTAAAGGATCAGTAAGGGCCCAAGTGTCAATATCATTAATCCATGTATCAATTAGGGAGATAATATGGGATTCCTGCATACCCCGTTTCTGAAACTGGAGTAACACCTCAGCTGCAGCCCGTCGAACATCAAAGACCCGGGGCTTCCAAAGTTCTACTAAAACTGTAATATAATCCATTGTCTCAACGGTCTTTGCATGTTTCTTTGCAATAGTGCGGATTGTCGAGAGGGGAACGCCTAAGAACTCCAAATTGGAAGTTTTCATATATTTACGAACTTGGCTAGCGCGTTTTGGATTGTGATGTTCTTTAAGTTCGTCAATAATTGATTGAGCAGCATCCATAATTGTTCACTAAGATTTTCAATGTAATTTAAGACTATATTTTAGAATCCTTCTCAATCTAGTGGTTTGGTAAGACTACTGCGTCAACAATCCAGGTGAAAAAGAGAAAAGCCGGATCTGAGCTAGTGGCTCAGACCTCAACTTTGAGACCAAGTTCACGGACGAGTTCTTTGTAGCGATTTCGTACAGTCACTTCTGTAACTCGGCTTATTTCGGCAATTTCGCGTTGTGTACGTCGTTCGCCTTCTTGGATTGAGGCGATGTATAGGCTAGCCGCAGCAAGCCCCGTAGGATCTTTGCCGGCTGTGATACCTTTGGAACGGGCTTTATCTACGATTTCGGCGGCAGTGTGTTGGACATCTCCACTGAGCTCTAATGCTTGAGCAAAGCGTGGGATAAAATCGGTTGGTGATGCGATTGGAATGCGAACCTCGAGTTCGCGTAGGAGGAGCCGATAACATCGTCCCAGTTCCTTGCGGCTGATTCGACTGTGATGAGCAATTTCATCAAGGGTTCGTGGAACCTGACGGAGGCGACAGGCTGCGTATACGCAGGAAGCAATCATTGCTTCAATACTTCGACCCCGAATTAGGTGGTGTTCAATTGCGCGACGGTAAAGGATAGCGGCTGCTTCTTTGACTGGACGTGGTACACCTAGTTGGCTGGTTAACCGATCTAATTCACTCATGGCATAGGCCAAATTTCGATCTATGCTGGAATGTACTCGAGTGCGGATTTGCCATTTTCGAAGTCGGTAAATCTGCGCTCTACGGCTGGGTGCCAATTTCTTTCCGTAGGCGTCACGATTACGCCAGTCAATCATGGTACTAAGACCTTTATCGTGCACAGTATAAGTCATCGGACTTCCCACTCGACTTCGCTTATCGCGTTCCTCCGAGGTGAAAGCCCGCCATTCGGGTCCTTGATCAACCATATGGGCGTCAAGCACAAGTCCGCAATTTCGACATATGATTTCACCGCGAGTTGTATCGCGGATGACTTCTTGACCACTGCAGTCTGGACAACGAGTGGTTTGTTGAGACGTCTCAGGCGGACTAACCCGTAATTTTTCTTCTACAAAAGGCGCTTCTTCAACCATTACTCTTTCGACCTTCTTTCTCCGATGAAGAGGGGACGGGGGCGTTGAGAGAGTTTGCTCTTTTTTAGAGCATCGTCCCAGTCCATTGGTAGATTTTTTT
>JAEOTD010000085.1 GCA_016839995.1 Candidatus Hermodarchaeota archaeon | reverse complement strand
GCCTTAGACATCATTCGTCTGAGTTTAGAGAAGACAATCGATTGGACAAAAATGGAAATCGACGCCGTTGATTTTCTATAACTGGAAATTATCTTCAGCCGTTTGATATCACTTAGCCAGGTTTTAGCAAAGCCAGCGAATTTAATTAGGAACAACCTCTTCCAAGGTTACAGTGAGTCCCATGGCAACCCAATCAGATACCTCCTCAGAATCCCGAACAGGGAAATTTCTTGTGAGCAAAGTAAAATCCTCAAACAATCTTCGAGCAGACATTGAGAAGGGTGTTGAACTCATCGGAGGATTTGATTCCTTCATTCAGTCTGGCGATTTGGTTACGATTAAACCAAATTTGAACACCGCAGACCCGTATCCAGCGTCCAGCGACGCAAACTTCGTTCAAGCATTAGGTGAAGCTTTACTAGCAGCGGGTGCCGGAAAACTCCAGATCATGGATGCATCCACCCAACGGGTCTGTACACGTGATGTTGGAGAGGAAATCGGTATTTGTGATGTGGCCATGGATCTAAATGCGGATTTCATTTCACTTGATGAGCATCCATGGATTAAACAACAATTCCCTCAGGGAAAATATCTAAAAAGTGGTCATATCGGCGAGCCAGCATTGAAGCTTGGAAAACTTGTCGTCGCACCCTGTTTGAAGACGCACTTCATCGCCAAGTTCACAGCAAGTATGAAAGTATTAATGGGTTTGTTGAAACGCCAAGATCGCTTGAAAATGCACATGCGAAAACTCGAATACAAAATCGCTGACCTTGCCTCATATTTTGAACCTACCCTTGTTGTCATGGATGCCCGCAAAGTCTTCGTAACTAAGGGTCCCGCTTCCGGTCAAATTGAAACACCTAACGTGATGCTGGCTAGTCAGGATATGGTTGCCATTGATGTGGAAGGCGTTAGAATTCTGCAAAGCTATAAGGCGCAGAACAAACTTAACCAACCGGTCTGGGAACTAGGTCAGATAAGACGGGCGAAGGAAATCGGATTTGGCGCAAGAAACGATGAGGAAATCCAAGTTATCGAACACCCTTAACCAATCAACATGAGTATCATTTGGACACTTGAATGATATCATCGTAGTGTCTGTCACGGATTTTATTAAGAACCACAAAGGACCGAGTTTTTTCAATAAAGTCCAGGTCACGAATTTTTTCAATGAGCTCTTCAAAGCAACGAATATCTTGGCAGACGATTTTGAGGATAAGATCAAACTCACCGGTGACGGTGTAGATTTCTACAATATTATCAAGGCCTTCCAGAGCTTTGGCTACATCTGGACCGGGCATTCTTCCTACATTGACGCCCATCAATACAGTGATTGGATTGCCCGCCTTCTCATAATTGATATCCACCGTAAATCGCTGAATTACACCAGATTTCGCGAGATTATCTATTCGACGCCGTACTGCCGATTCTGATAAGCCAAGGGTTCGGGCAAGCTGGGCGATGGGTTGTCGGGCATCTCGAACGAGGTTGCGGAGGATGCGCCGATCCGTTTGATTAAGAGTCATTGTGTCACTTCCGGAACATTTTAAGGGGAACTCTGGTCGGCTCAGAACCAGTTGGTTTCTGAGCACATTATAGCCTGATTCAGTCATTCCCTTAAAAAGTGCTGGTGGTTCCAACATTTATTTCGTTCGATTTTGACGGATTCTTCTCATCTCTTATATAATAGTGGTGGATTCCAATGACAATAGATCCAGTTGTTTACATTGATGGTGAATTCATACCGAGTCAAGAAGCGAAGATCTCGGTATTTGACCATGGCCTCCTCTACGGTGATGGCATCTTTGAAGGCATCCGCGTCTATGATGGCGTGGTGTTCAAGCTCGATGCACATCTGGACCGTTTGTATCGGAGTGCTATGGCAATGTGGTTGACGATCCCCCTCAAGAAGGCCGCTATGAAAGCAGCTTTGTTAGAAACGTTACAACGCAACGGGTTTCAGGACTCCTACATTCGGTTGCTTGTGACCCGGGGAAAAGGCGATTTGGGAGTGAATCCGAAGAAATGTCCTAAAGCATCGGTGGTGATTATCAACATTCAGATTGAGCCGATGCATGGACATGATGCAACAAATGGAATCACAACCATTATTTCTAGTATCCGAAGGCAAGCCCCGGATTCAACGAGTCATGAAATCAAATCGTTGAACTACTTGAACAGTGTTCAGGCGACTATTGAGGCGAATCGGCAGGGAGCTGACGACGCGATTATCTTGGATCAACGTGGGTTCGTGGCGGAAGCCACGGGGACTACATTGGTTGCTGTTTGGAACGGGGCGTTACATGCGCCACCGTTAACTGCAAGTATCTTGGATAGCATTACCCGACGGTTTGTTTTGGATATTGCGCGGGATTTAGGGTTCCCAGTTTTTGAAAGGGATATGACACCATTCCAGTTGTTAATGGCTGAAGAAGTGTTTCTGTGCGGGACGATGGGTGAGATTACTCCGGTACGAAGTATTAATGATCAGTCCATTGGTTCAAAGGCGCCGGGTCCGGTGACTCAGAAGCTCTTATCAGAATATGTGAAACGACGCAAGAATCCGGAGTATGGGACGTTGGTGTTCCCGAAAACGAAGTGAGTGGCTTTCTTAGATTGGAATGAGGGTTTGTTTCAGTGTGGAATGTACTGGACTGTGTTTCTTGAAGTACTTTTTGAGAACATCAACGGCAGTGATATTGAGATTACGACGGTTGGTCCCGTAGTGAGCAGGGATACTTTGAACGGTGAGAAAGCAGGTCTGATAGGTCTTAGCAGGGTCGAGTGGTTGTCCACCTATGAAAAATTCTTGGATGCGTTTGCGATAAGGGTTCTCGATTTTAAAGTAGATGTTCAGTCCAAGGCACCGTTTAACGTAACCACCTTGCTGGCGGTAGGGGTCCCGTGAATAGGTGTTTTCGAGGTTGTCTTCCATCATTTGCCAGAGTTCTTTGCCTTTGATGTCACAAACGGAGAGGGGAGGGTTATGGGGGATGATGTTATAGAGGTCGTTTAAAGTCACATCTCCAGGTGGTATGGGAGCGCCGAATCGCCACCCATTGCAGAAGGCGAGATCTGTGTCACTGGCTTCTTGACAGGCTTGGAGCAGAAGATTATCCATCGTGGATTCGAGTGAACGCCATCGACTCAGAGTGCTCCGCGTTTGACCTACGACCGCATAAAGTTTGGATTGTTCGGAGGTTGAAAGAATCCCTGAAATCATGTCTTGGATTGCAGAATTGGGGGAAATGGCTTCTTCAATAGTAAGAAGTTGGTGGCGGAAATTTTTGACACGTTTATCAATAATTTTTAGGTCGAGTTTTCCAAGGAAGGAAGCGTGACTACCAGATTGAATGATTACTGCCCTATTCACTACAACTGGTTCGTGTAATCGGTTATGAGTGTGACCACTAAGGAGGACATCAATTCCATCAACTTCGGAGACGAGTTTAAGGTCTTGGGGATAACCCAGATGGGATAAGACAACCACTAGGTCGACCCGTTCTTTTTCCCGAAGGTGTGAAATGTAGTTGGGAAGTTCGTCATTACCGAGAGTGAAATATATGCCATCACTAAAGGAGGGGGGCATGGTTTTGTCAACGGTGTTATTAGCGATGCCAATTATGCCGACGTGTAATCCGTTACGTTCAATAATTGTGCCAGGAGAAAAAATCGGGGTTTTGGTGTCTTTTGAGTAGCAGTTGATAGCGAGCATTGGGTAGTTGAGCTGGTGAGTTAAGCTCTGGAAATCAGCTGGCCCATAGACAAATTCCCAGTGTGCAGTCATTGCATCAATTGCTAGGGCGTTAAGGATGGGAATCATTGCTTTCCCGTTGTTTTTCATAGCCGCATATGTACCGTGTATTGTATCGCCATTATCTAGGGTGAGTATTGAATTAGGATGATCAACTTCAAATTGGCTAAGGAGAGTAGCCATGCGTGCGAAACCGCCAACTTTTCGCGTAGTAGTACGTCCGCTTTTCCAGAAAATCTCGTGGTGTGGTTCAAGGTAGCCATGAGTGTCGTTAAGTTGGAGAATAGTAAGATTCTGTTTTTCAGACATGTGAGAAATCCCTCTGACTAACCCAATGAACCCATTTTTTTAGGAATTTATTCTCATGGGGGCTCTTGAGGTTTCCGATGAAAGACAAGAACATAGTGTTGGAATACAAATCAAAGGTTAGGTAGAGGGAGTGCCTTTTGTTTGCCCTGTCTTGGGTTGAGGAAAGGGACATGGTTGCATCGAGGCTTGAAGTCCTTTGACAGATTCTTTGATTAGAAAATTCCAAGTGAGGGGACCTAAATCCAAAAGTGCGTTGAGGAAATTATCCCAGGTCTGGGGACCCATCCCCAGGCTTTTCTCAAAGGCTTTTTTCATGGCCACGAACCGTTTTTTGGTTTGTGCCGTCATGCCAATGGCAGTCCATTTGTCCTTCGTTTTTTTCATCAAGGTGCCTCCATGAGTGGTGCTCTCGCTCTGACAATATGTGCATTGATTTTTGAACCTGTCGGCGCTGCCTTGGATATTTGAGTGATTTTTTGTCTATGCACCGGAGGTGGGTGTATACCGACTTAGAATCAGTGCTAGAAGAAAGGCTCTTCGACGGACTTTACGTTCATCCCGGTCGGCCCATATGCGTTCTTCAGCTCGCATGCGCGCGAAATGGGCATCGACTTTGTTGATGTCTAGGGGATGACTTGATAGATATCCGCGCATTGCCGCAATATAGGCATCCCATCGTTTTTGTGCAGCAATCTTTGCAGCATCATCTTCTTGAAGTGTTTTCTCTTCAATCCGAAGCTTGCCATAATTGAGTTGATGCATTAGATACCTACCCAGTTTATTGTTCTAAGGAGGGATTGATTAACTTTCGCTTATCCCGATTGACGGTTTAGCAATTTCGTTAGATGAAAAGCTGAGCGTTTCATCGAAGAGTGGTTCTCTCTTGCAAAGAATCGAGCCTCTGCACGTTTTCGAGAATGTTTAGCCTCTGTTTTTTGGGTATCTACAGGTAAGCTGCTGAGAGGACCACGCATTGCTTCAATATAAGCAACCCAATCTCGTTTTTTTCGCCTACTATTCTGATTGGGGGTGTTGATGCTTTCTCCCTCCGAGCTAGATTAGAGTAACTACGGAATAAATAATTAATGGAATCAGCTATTGAAGTGATGGAGTTTGGGTGTTCGTTCGATGCGTGTTAAGGCCTTGGTTGCAGGACTTGTTGAGGTGGTTGGGGAACTAGGCGTTGAGGGGTGGTCTGAGTTTCGAACACCTGATCGTACACGCATTGATTATGCCATTACGAAGGGTTCGCAGCGTCTTCTTGCGGTGGAGTTTGAACGGTCACGGAAATGGCTGTTTGCTCGTGTGTTGTATAATGCGGTGAAAGCGCAGCGTGCTGAGTTTCCAGCGATTCTTTTTGTGTATCCATTCTATGATTTGCCACGGGCAGGAAGGTCGTGGGTTCCAAATTATGTTGAAGATACCTTGGGACTACGTCTTGCGTTGTGTCACCCACGGGATTGTATACACGCAACGAGGGCTCTGGTCTGTGAGCAACTGAATCTTCCAGTCTCCTCTGACATTGTGGAAAATGATTGTGTGATTACAACACGTTCAGAAGACAAACCAGAGTCGTTGAAAGTTGGTGCTTCTGAGTGGAAATCAACTTCTTCACCGACTCATCCTAAGACGAAGAAACGTCGAAAAAGGTCCCCGACTTCAAAGAAGAAATCTAGCTAAACGCTTTCAGACCTAGCTGAAAGGCTTTGGTATTCGTAGTTTGTATTGCCTTGATCCGAAATTGGGATTGAAGGACTGTTTCAAAGGTATTCTGTGTGATGGGAGTGATTTGTAATCCTGCAAGGGCTCCAATCATCACCGTATTTGCAGTTCGAACTTCCCCAGCTTGGCTTGCTAGATGGAAGGCGTTTACCGTCCACAGCTTTGCTGTTAATTTTGTGAGCCGGGACTTAATTTCAGAAAAGGATGGAGAGGACGCTTTACTGGCAATGACTTCGACGGGGGGTTGGAGGTGTTCGTTGAGGAGAACTTGACTTTTGGGATTGAGATAGTTGGCTGCACGGAGGGCTTCAAGGGGTTCTAGACCAATAACAACATCTGCCATATTGAGGGGAACAAGTGAGCCAGCGAGGGCGATTTTTCGTAGGCTCGATCCTTTAGTTTTAGGTTTGCTGAGGCGGATGTGGGACAGAACGGTGCCTCCGCGTCGTGATGCGCCAAAAGTTTCACCAACGCTTACGGTGAGCCCATCAAGGGTTGCAGCTTGTGCTATGAGTCGGGCTGCTAAGAGGATGCCTTGTCCTCCGACACCAGCAACGATGAGATTGAATGGACGATTTTGGGGAATATTGGGTGTTCTCGTCGTTGGGGTCATGATGAGTCCCCCGTAGTTGTTATTGAATGGGATGTGATGGCGTGGTGTGGGCACACTTGAATGCAAACGTCACAGCCTACACAGAGTGCAGTATCGACTACTACAAGCTGTTCTTGCGAGTCCCACACAAGGGCAGGGCAGTTGAGTTCAGTCAGACAGATGCGGCATTCTTCTCCTCGGCATTTAGTTTTGTCAATGTGGACGATGGATTGAAGTTTCGCTGTTGGTTGTTTCACTGATAGGGGGCAAGCTCTTTGAAAGATAATTGCCTGACTTCCTTTGGATGTTATGGCGTTATACACTGCATCGGTTGCAGCTTTGAGGTTGAAGGGGTCAATGATGATGACTTTAAAACCAATACTTTGGAGTAGCTCTTTGATATCAATAGTTGGGGTTGGTTGTCCACTAGCGTCGGTTCCTGTTCCTGGATGGGGTTGAAATCCGGTCATTGCTGTTGCTTGATTATCGAGGATACAGATGGTTGCATTGGACTGAGAATAGGAAATGTTTACGAGCGCGGGGAGACCAGCATGATAGAGTGTGGAGTCACCAATAACGGCAATAACTGGGTCGTTTAAGCCAAATTGCTTAAGGTGTCCAAATCCGCTCGCAAGTCCTACTCCTGTTCCCATTGCATGCTGATTTTGCATGAGCTCATGATAAAAGGCCCCAAGGGAATAGCATCCGATATCCCCTGTGACAAACCCTCTGTTTTTATTGCGTTTGATTGCCCTGTGGATAGCAAGATAGGCAGCACGATGGGGACAGCCTGCACAAAATGTTAGAGTGCGAGGTGGCAAATCCTCAGTAGCCTGAGCAATTGCGGTTTGAAATTTTTTTGTAACTGGTTTGTAATCAATCCCAAGTAGTTTCGTCACCGCTTGAATGGTTGTGTCGATGGTGAGTTCACCTACTCGTGGTACATCCCCAGAGAGTTTTCCGTGGAGCGGGGGGCGTTGTGTTTCGGGGAGATCATATATGTTGACTCGGATTTGAGTTTCGAGGAAAGGATCGATCTCTTCAAGAAAGAGTAGTTTCTTTGCAGGACCGATGATCTTCTTGATGAGTTTAATGGGGAGAGGCGTTACAGTGGCAATCCGAAGTACACCAACTCTATCTTTGAGTTTAAGGAGTTGGAGGGCTTCATTGGCGTACAGCCACCCTGTTCCAGTGGTCACTATGAGGAGTTCGGGTTGTTCTGGACCGGTATACCGATTCCAAGGTGAGACTTCAAATCGTTCACGAATGAACTCAAGTCGATCTAAGAG
>JAEOTD010000084.1 GCA_016839995.1 Candidatus Hermodarchaeota archaeon | reverse complement strand
GGTTAAATGCCTGGGTCTACATCTTTTTCTTGCTTGTCTTCTCTGCGGGATTCATGGCTGCTATGGGGAAGAAGAATCCTGAACTCCTCAACATTCGTGGGGCTCCTCGCCAGGCCATGCGGCAGGCTCCCATGCCTCGATACGATAAAGTCTTTTTCGTTATTTACGTGCCATTATTCTGCTTGATACCGATTTTTGCGGGACTGGATTATCAAGGATTCTTTGAGTTATGGGTATTACTTCCACTTGGGGTTCCGCTTTGGCTTGTTGTTCTTGGATTCTGTCTTGTGGTGTTTGGAGAAGCGATATTCGGGTGGGCAATGGTTGCAAATCCTTTCTTCCATGGTATGATGATAATCCAGGAGGAACGTAGTCATCGGGTCATCTCAAAAGGTCCTTACCGGTGGATTCGACATCCAGGATATCTGGGTCAAATCCTCTACTATCTAGGAACGCCTTTGCTTCTTGCATCGTGGTGGGCGTTGTTCCTTGGAATTCTTATGGCGTTTACCTTCATCTATCGAACACGCCAAGAGGATCAAATGCTACAACTGAAGCTTGACGGTTATGATGTGTACGTCAAAGAAACCCGCAAACGACTCTTTCCTAGAATTTGGTAGCTAGTTGAAAAACCAAAAGTAGTGGTGTCCATTATCTCTGGGTATTTAAATTAAGGTTAGTAAAACATATAAACAAGTATCTAAGGTAATGTCGGAACCCCGCAAGACCCTTCACAGGGATTAGCGGAGAAGGTGACCTCAATGGGAGAACCAAACTACAATCTTGTCGATTTGAAGTTCCATCACATTGTCCTTGAAGGAACACACTATGAAGTCGGAAACCAACTCGCAGAATTTCTCAAACAAGATCCTGGTGCCAAGAAATTTTTCAGCTCCGCAACAACCAATCTCAAACGACTCGGGTTTCCGGATTTCAACACGTTATGGGAATATTGTGAGGAATGCTCACCAGGGCTGACCGATGAAATACAAGGGTTTGCTGATGGACTGGGAGTCACGCCTGACAAGTTACCTTTCTGGAATTGGACCTTTAGTCCTTCTCTGGGCGGGGAATGTAGTCAACTTGTGCTCCTTTCGTCTGTGACCAAGGATGAGCATATCTACGTGGGGCGTAGCTATGAATGGAATCATAAAGAGGAGGATATGAAACTCTTCACTACCCGCGTGAAGAGTAAAGCAAGTCATATTGGCTTCTCGTGCTTGCTCTTTGGTCGACATGATGGACTGAACGAACACGGTTTAGTTGTTTCAATGACAGGCGGTGGTATCTTTGGTGTTCCTTTCAAGCACCGAGGTCCCATGTTTTGGCTCCCGATTCGAGCCTTACTTGATCAGTGTACAACAGTTGATCATGCGCTTGAATGCCTAACAACGCTGCCATTAACTGGATACCTCACGCTGATGTTTGTAGATAAGCAAAACAATGCTGCATTCGTTGAGGTTGCTGACGGTGTCCTCAGCGTGAACCAGATAACACCAACAGACGATGAAGCCTTTGGATTTTCCGTCAATCATTTTCGACTCCCAGATATGCAGGGATATAACAAAATGAATGTGGGGATTATTGCCCACTCCAAAGTCCGCGAATCCCTTATCACGAAATGGTATCAATCAAAAGTCCCTGGAGTGACCAAAGCCGATGTGAGGGCTCTCATGGCTTCAGAACACCCACATGGATTGTGCAACCATTTCTACAACGATGGATTTGGCACCCTTTGGTCTATGATCTTTGATGTGACCAAAGGAACGGTCGATGCATGTTTCAGTGCACCGACACACAATAAATACCGCACATTCGGATTGGATGACCCAGTTGGCATCACTGAATATCAGACAATAGTACCTATCAGTCTTGGACCTCTCCCAATGCGCTAGGCTTGGTTCATTGGCAACCTGAGATTCATGCTAGAGCATATCAATGAGTTCTCCGAGCTTCTTTAACCCCTTTGCCTCTGCTTCCCTAGCACCCTTCAAAATATCTACACAAATTTGGGTGCGATCATTCAACCCAATAGGGTCCATGGGCAGTTGTGGAGAAAATGGATATATCTTTGAGAGTTTAGTGAGATTTCGAGCCACGGCATCATAGTAGCCAAGGGCTTTCTCAAAGAGCAAGTGGTATTGGCTTCCTAATCGTTCCTGTGCTTCTCTTAGAAACTCGACTGCCATGATTCGACATTCCGCCCAAAGGGAGGCATTATAGGCGTTACCAAACGATAGTGCGGTTCCAGACTCAATGGCCTTTATCCATTGGTCAAACCCTTCAAGTCCAGATTTATACTTGGGGTATTGAATCCAGTCCTTTGGGTTCTGGGAATGTTTCACGATGAGCTGAAACGCGTGTTTGATTGTTTCGTTATCGTTGACGGGTCTAATGCGGTTGACTCGATACATTTCGAGGAGGGTGACTCCTGTGGTTCCAACCTCTTGCCATGGCTTTGGACCACTACCCTCTTCGGTTGAATAACCCTGATAGTAGTAACCGGCGTCATCATACCCATAGATGATGTCAAACTCAGGGATGGCACCAATCTGCCATCCATAACATGGTTGATTGTTATCGATTGCTTTCTTAATCAAATTCCATGCTTGTTCTTGTTTTTGTGAAAAATCAGCGTCTTTTTTCCAGGCCATAATTCCGTCGATTTCAGCACCTAATTTTCGGGATTGCTGAAAAATCATTGCGGTGTTCCAAGCGGTGGGTCCACTGGGGCATAGATCGGTTGCGATGTTTATGATGAATCCATGACCAGTTGCACCGTACAACCAGGGCTTTGAAATCTCCATTCCAAAGAACTCGAAGCAGCCATCTAGGCAGCCAAGATGTGAAACGTAATGGGGTTTAAAGAACAGATTATTTAGTTTCTTCATTTAGTTTCCATTCCTTCCTTCTTTCTTGTTGGCTTTCAGTTCCCGTTCGATCCTGAATTCTCGCATGAATCGAAAGAGTTCGCCTGTCTTCTTGTAGTAGATGGCTAGATAGAAGAAGCCAAAACCTACAACAAGTATCAATGGGGCCCAAATTCCAACAGGATTTACAAGCCATGTAATGATGAGAAGAACGAGAAGGTATCCAAAGACCAAAATGATGGGGAATCCGAAGACCCACTTTCGGCGGCTCTGTGTTGTCTGTAAATAGCTGCGATACTCAATTTT
>JAEOTD010000083.1 GCA_016839995.1 Candidatus Hermodarchaeota archaeon | reverse complement strand
TTTTCATGAAGTATCATTTGTTCATGTTCTGATGATGAAACAAAATCTGATCCGAACACCATCTCTCGACGGTGTGGCACTAATTTGACAAGGGACTCTGCAACTAAATCCACAGAATCAGCGGATTGGCTGTATATGATAATCGGATGTCGATTTAATACTGAACGTAATACTCCTGCTAATTGTTTTTTTCCGAGTGTAAATAAACCAGTATCCAAAAAAGTACTCAACGGGCAATTGCCTCCAAAATTCCATCAATATCTAATGTGGGTTTCTGTGCAGCTGGTGCTTGTTTTAATACTAATTCAATCTCAGCAATGAAATTCGGAATTATTAATCTCAATAAGCCTAAACGAGTCGAATCTTTCCGAATTAGTGTGCTAAAAAGACCTCCAGCTAATCGATAGATGAAATGCTGGTTTGCCCCACAATCACAAAGGACTTGCATTATCCTTGTTCGTTTTACCAATTCTGCGACCTTTCGAGAAGTATCAAATAGCGTGTAGGTTAGAGTGGAATTGCGAATTCGCTTTCCTTCATTATATCGTTGAGTGGGGATTAGATAACCTCCCTCAAGGCATACTTCCCCAGTTTGAGCTGAAGGTAAGGCTTGAAGAAAATCAGTGACTATTGCATTGATTTGTTGAGCTGCATTTTCTGTGATAGTCAGATTTAGAGTTCCAGTGGACCAGCGGCGTTGAGGGCCTTCTCGAACATTGAACGCATTTCGTATTTGGGTGCGTTCAGATTTTTCAAAGGATCGTAAAGGAGGGATAAACTGTTCATTCCAAAGCGCTTCGTCTAAGTGAGAAATTGCTCTTTCCAATTGTAGTAATAAGGCTCCTAAATTGCTTTGACTCTGGGTGGTTACAGTGATGAAGTAATTCGAAGCCCTTGGAAGTGTAGCTAATAAGAACTTACTTCGTTCACCTTCGATGAGCACATATGACAAATCGTCGTGGAGACGTTGTGCAACAGATAGAATTGCAGCGGCGGAAGAAGACAAACCAAAGATTTCATTTTCCGACAACCATACTCCGCTACTAGAAATTGGGTAACCATCTCTTTGAACTAATACAGAGTTCTCTACGCCAGGAACTGCTTTGATATTTTGTAAATGTAAATTAAACTGGTCTATCATTCTATCTTGCATTCTATTGATGCTCCACAAGTTGAAGCAGTTTGCGCTATAAAAACCAACAAAACTCTATGTAATGAAGTGGTGCGGGGGGTGGGATTCGAACCCACGAAGGTCTACACCACAGGAACCTCAGTCCTGCCCCTTTGGTCGGAACGAATTTTCCTTGTTCCTTAGACCATGCTCGGGTACCCCCGCACTGTGGGATACCCATCTCGTCCTTCTCTCACTTTTAACCTTGTCGGCGAGATGGTCGGTTCTTTCCAGTGGAGGATGACTCGCGGAGTTTATAGCACCTTTTGCTACAGAACTTGGTATGCCCGACTGGGTTAATATTGCACCAGTCATTAAGCTGCAGGGCTGCATCCACGCGCATGAAGCCCCCTCCGGCGGATGCAAGAAATTCCCCTGAACAAGGGGCAGGTGCGGGACGGAGAAGCGTCGGAACCTGGTAAGTTTCGGGCCAAACGCGCCTCGGCGACGAGCGTAACGGCAAGGAAAAGTCCAAAGCCCTTTCCAAATGGAGCGGGAGGATGTCGCATATTATCAACTCAATTGGCGCCAATTAGAAGGAAGAAAGTGCTTTTTATTTGAAATCATTTTTTTCTCGAGTGTTAGAACTGGAAATTTGAAATACTCCTTGCTAAGAGCTTACTTGGCAGGTAATACTAGGTAATTTCCTGTTGTTTTTCAATTAAGACCTATAGGCTCTCGGGTTAAACGGTATTCACACCATAAATTATCCATTTTTACCAAGTGGTAATACCCAGATAATACTAGAACCTTTTCAGGATAATACCTAGGAGTGGTTCTGATTGACATGAGGCTAATTACTGTTAATCTTCCCGAAGCGTACGTGAATGGAATTGAACGATTGATTCTCGAAAAGCTGTATCCGAATCGAAGTGAAGCGATACGTATTGCAGTACGAGATCTTCTGAAAAAGGAACTTTGGGAGCAAAGTGCTCCTCAGCCGCAAATAAGGTGATTATACAATGGATAGTGGATTATCTAAGCTTGTACGTGATGCTGCTCGACGTCCAACAAGAACACCTCCTCAGTATTCCAAACCAGGGGCAAGAATAATGGTGGCCGGAATCGGTGGCGGTGGAAATAATACAATAAACAGGTTGGTTCAAATTGGAATACAGGGCGCCGAATGTATTGCTATAAATACAGATCAACAACACTTAGACCATGTACAAGCCCATAAGAAGATGCTCATCGGGAAAACGATTACAAGGGGATTGGGTACAGGTGGATTTCCTGAGTTAGGAGCCGCAGCGGCTGAAGAATCCCGTCAAGATTTAACCAACCTCCTACGAGGGGTAGACTTGCTATTCATTGCAGCTGGTCTCGGAGGGGGAACAGGAACTGGGGCTGCTCCCGTTGTTGCTGAAATTGCGAAACAAAACGGTGCGATAGTTGTATGCACCGTGACAACACCTTTCACTATTGAAGGTGCTAGAATCGATAAAGCTCATAGAGGTCTCCAAAGATTACGTAGATATGCCGACACAGTAATCGTCATCGATAATAACAAGTTACTGGAAATTGCCCGTGACCTTCCAATTGATGAGGCTTTCAGCGTTGCAGATGAGATTCTAGCTAGCATGGTTAAAGGCGTTACAGAAACCATCAGTCTACCAAGTTTGATTAACCTAGACTTTGCTGATGTTCGAAGTGTTTTGGCAGGCGGTGGTGTGGCTTTAGTGGGATTAGGAGAAGCGGCCCAATCAGAAACTAAGAATTATGATCGGATTTCAGAGGCTGTGAAAAACTCACTTCATTCGCCTTTACTTGGTGATTTAAGTGTAAAGGGGGCGACTGGTGCACTAATTCATGTAATCGGTGGTCCGGATTTAAGCCTTGAAGAAGCCACACGGGTTGCTGACGTAGTGACGCGTCAAATGCGACACGATGCAAGAATTATATGGGGTGCCCGAATTATTCCTGACTTTGCGGGGTATGTGAGGGTCCTTCTCATTGTAACAGGTCTAGAAGGCAACTCTTCCGTACTTCCTGGTTTCCGAGGAAACATAGAGATATTTGATGACGTCGATTGGACTTCCCTTCAGCTCTATCGTTTGGATTCAAGTGAGGAGAGTACTGCGCATGCAGAAGGACATTCAGCCACTGTATCTCAAACACACCCTTCTGTTGATGTAGAAAAATTACGCTCAGTTCAGCTTGACTCGCCTGAAACTACAGATGCTCAAACGAACGAGCAAGACCCACATATCTCAATTATCGGTACAGGACTATCTGGGAATGAACCTTTGAGAGGATTAGGTCTAAAGAAGATTGAATCCGCTTCAAGTGCAAGTACGTAGACCTGTTACAAAATTGGTAGTTAATGAATTATCCACCAATTCCGCCTAAAAATGTCTGTTTGATCTGGTCAAGCTGAATAATAATCGAGTGAAAAAGGCCTTGGGACCAGCCCATCACATCAAGGATTACAGTTATCAATATAGTAATGGTTAGGATCGCTAACCCGAGAAGAAGCCCCTGTTCGATGAGGGGTGATCCTCTTTTATTTCGAGCGAATTCTTTTATTACCTTAAGCCAAGTCATGCTAGGTCCCGTGGATAAGTCTAGCTCTAGATATTTAAGCCCCACAATTTAGAGAAGCGCTAACAAAAGATGAGATACAAGAATGTAAGTACTCACAAAAGTGATTAAATTAATGGAAAGTGTTCTCAAGGATCCACTTACCGTTTGGTTGAGCCGGTACCCTGTAACAAGTACTGTCAAGAATGATGCAATTAGAATATAATAAGAAAACGAAGGCGGAGAGCTTTCGAAATTAATCCAAAAGCCTTGATAGAATGCAAGTGTTAGTAACGGTGCTATTGCTGCAATCAAACCAATAACAACTGAGGAAATATATGAAAGAGCAAAGACTTTCACTTTTTGGCTGTTAACCAAATTCTTTCGGTTCTTAGCCATTGCACTATTTTTGCGAATGTGCTTAAGGACTTCAAGCATCCGTTCTCCTCCTTCTACCGAGCCTTTCTCTATGAATCGACCGAATAACTCTAGTAGACGGGCATTTCGATTACTTTGGTAGCTTTCAACTAAATTTAACCAAGCAGCACGAAAGGGCATTTTTCCGTTGATAATCGAATCAAGTGCCTCATCGATATTTTCTGGTGTCTGGGAGCCGAAATATTGAGTGGTTCTTAATAATGCATATTCAGGGCTTATTCCAGAGGAAAGTTCTGTTGACAGATGCGTAAGAAAGTCAAGGAATTGATCAAACTCAACTTCAGTAGAAATCATCTCTTTCACTCTCCCAGTAAAATCAGCTCTTTGGGTAATAAGGCAGAAATCATCAACTTAGATAGTATGAACTGGGAGACTGGAAGAAGTAACACCAACGGGTGATTAGCAAGCCCCCGAATAGAAGCGCCTAAAATAAAAATAATCGGTAAAAAAACGAGCACTCCTGCAATTACCATCATCCGACTCTCCCACTGCATCGTTCGCCTTTGGTACCTTCTTTGCAGATCTTCATGTGCATCGGTAATTACCGATTCAAGATTTGTAGATGAGGATTCTATGAATTGGATAAATGTAAGTACACCTCTTCGAAGGGTCATTGATGGCTGTGAAATCGCAAATCGTCTTAACAGCTGTTCAGGTGGTGTTCCAAAATTAAGAGGAACTATCATTTTAGCAAATGCTTCTGAAATTGAGCCATAATCACCTTTTGATACATACTCAATTGATTCAAAGACAGAACCTGTAGTTAGAAAGAGTGTAACCAATTCTTCTAATACATGTGGGGTTGCTCGCTCAATTTGAACAAGTTGTTTTTGATACTTAGAAAGAATGCTGTTTAAGAAAATTAAGCCGGTTAACAAACCGATTGTAATACCTAACACCATAGCACTAAGAATAGGCAGCAAATTACCCAAAAGAAGGATAGTGATACCCACACAAATTGTACTAACAACACTAATTCCAGCTAATAGTTGAAATGGTTTTACGTTGTCTGAATAGAGGTACTCAACTGCCTCAGTTAATTGGGACGTTGTAAACCTTTCAAAGAGAAACTGATTTCCTGGTAACTGCTTTCCAAGCCTTGCTAGTGCAGTGATGTAATCGATGTTTTGTCTCCTCCTTTCTTTTCATGTAATGATCCTGAATTTGTTTTCACTGGAGCTTCATCAGCATAGGCTCTGTCAAATGCAGTCACTATGGTCTTGGGATTGTATTCTTGGCTAGAAATAAGCGAAGCTAATGTTTCCTGATATATTCGTCGTCGTTTTCGTATGTCGGCTTGCTTTAATTCGTGGAACTGACAAGCTCGAGAAATTACCATTGAATTCAAATCAACATTATTTTGTACAAGTTCACCAGAAGATTTGTTCCATTCGAAAATTGGGTGTAACACTGCTTTTTCTGCTTCAAATCGAACTTCACTAATTTGAACTACCCTGCGAATTATTTGACCCCGAACTACTTCTCTTATCATATGAACAAGTAACCCGAGAGATTGAAAGGAAATTTCTGGAATATCATGGTGTACTTGCCACCGAAGAAGTAATTCTTGATTGGAATTTGCATGGCAAGTTTGAATTCCTCGAATTCCTGCACTGATTGCGTGAAACATTGCCGCACTATGTTCTGCAGTTTGTATTTCTCCCAAAAACACCCAGTCAGGAGACCGATGTAATAGTCTAATTATTTCGTTAGATTTTGTTGACTGTGTTTTTCCAAATGAATCGAATGGGTCTACTCTAAACGTTACTTTGTGTCTATCCCCCTCATCGACAGTAATACTTTCTAGAGCATCCTCGATAGCAATTTTCCTCCAATTTGGAGGAGCTAAGAGATTAATTGCGTTTGCTAAAGTTGTTTTTCCTGTTGACGGTTCACCGCATATTGTTATGTTTATTCGCAGATTCATACACAAGATAAGAAAGGCTGAGGCAGAAAGCGATAAGGTGCCATTAGCAACTAGTTCAGGCATTGTTAACGTTCGAAGGCGGATTTTTCTGATATTCAAGTGAGGCCCTTCATAAGCCAAAGGTGGGATATCAATCGCTGCCCGAACATGAAAGAGCTTCGTTTTTAACTCAGTCTTCAATGATGGATTTCTCTCATCAAGTGGTCTTCGGCTCTCTAAACGCAGTCGAGTGATGATATGTGATAACTCTGATTCCATTGGCACAAGATTGGTATTACATCGACCCCACTCAGCATGATCGAGATAGTATGCTGCTCCAGGTTTATCTAAGAAAATTTCCTGTACTTCATCATCAAGGAGAAGTGGCATAGTCTTGCTTAAATTCAGAATTTGTGTTGTAGCATAAATTGCGAGATTCTTCTGCTCAACGCTGGTTAATTCTTTGAAATTTGCGATGAGGTATTGCTGAAAATCGGAAATCTTTCTAGTGAGGAGCGTATCAAGGGTCTGGATTCTTGGTTCTTCTATTGCCAGTCTTTTTTGGTGAGAAAAGAGGTTCTGAATCAAATTGGGTAAAAGAATTTCATCTAAGGAAACTACTGCTTGATAGAATTTTTCTAGCGGTCTATGGGTGAGTTCAAAAACACGAATGCTGAATGGTCCTACTTCGTATTTCTTAAGAAGTAGGGCTGAGTTGTTGACAAGGTTTGATTTTGAATATCCAATTCTTTTCTTCTGAGCTCCCAAAAGCCCCTCATAAAAGAGTACTTGATCTGTACTGTTCTTATCACCTAGATACTTGGTCGCATGTGAAATCAACCTGGTTCTTTCTAAGGCAAAAAGAAAATCTTGAAGTACTCGGTTTCCAGAAGTCTTGTAGGTCGTTTTAAGGAACCTGTAAGCTGAGTAGGGTTCAGACAACATTTGGTGCTTAATCTCGGGATACTCACGAAAAATGTCATGAAGGTGGGGTTCGAATTTCACGATAATTGAAATATACTCTTTCAAGATTTCAACTGAATGACGCGGAATGGAAACTATCTGGTCATTCGAGATGAATTGACTGGGGAAACTTCCCTCGGTGAAGGGTAGTATTTGAAGGAACTGTTGGCGACAATATGGACTACGGGTGATATCGCCTTTATCGGGTTTGTTGCATGAGCATATATCGCAATTGAAAGTTAGAATTTTAGCCGCGTTGTGGTCCTCGACTAATTGGAAAGAACAGACCATTATTACCGTGATTTAATTCCGAGATTCCTATTTAAAGCAAGAAAAAGGGCCTTGAAAATAGGACTTTAAATTTCTTTTAATGTGGATACCTTTGAATAAAGTTGAATCAGAGTTTAGAAAAGATACTGATAATTGCCTTAAACCTGACCCTCCTTGTTACAATAGGTTTACCTTTACTATTCACTACAACTCAAGTTCTTACCCAATCAGAAGAGGCTCAAGAATTTCAACAATTTGTACAGAATATTGACGAATCCATTCTTACAGCAGACCATGATTGGACTTCTTTAACGGTACAAGTTATTGTACCAACGAACGTAACTCTTGAAGCAGTCAATAATCAACTCATTTTCAAAGTGTACCTTGAAAGATGGCATATTGTAACGCGAATCTATAGGTGCCCGATACAAGTAATTGGGCTATCCTCCACTGGCTTTCATCAGCTTTCCATTGATGCTACTGAATTCTTAATTCGACTAACTTTCCAACAAATATAGGATGGAGTGGCTTGCTTCTTTTCCTGTTTCTGAAACTTATTCTATGTTGTTGGTTTCTTTTGCTGATAATCCAGTCGATAAGTAATGACTTTCCAACTCTAGCGGTAATTTCGAGTACAATAATCATATCAATGCCGTTTGTCCTTCATCTTTCTTGGATTGCGGGGTTGCCAACATTTCGAGTGGTAGTACTATTTTCACTATTTACTCTGATAGTTATTACCCTCCATTTAACCCAACTCATTTTAGGGTAGCATCTTGTGAATGTGTTTTTTCAGAAGTTTTGCATAGTGATCGCGGACACTATACTCGGCTGCAGTTGTGGCCTTGGAGATTAGCCGTTGGGTAAGGATTGGGCGGCGTCTAGCTATTTTTGCAATCAGGAGGTCTGCGCTGTAAACCACTGCAACAGCAAAGATGAATGGGTTCCTTCCTCCTCTTTCAGAGTCACTAATCTTGCTGAATAGCTGGTTGGCGTATTTCACTAATTGGGCTTGATACTCTTGCACTGCTAAGCCTGCACGGCGTAATCTTAATCGTATTGGAGGATGGTGAATAGTTTGTGATACGATACGTTGCAAGTAGTCCTCACTCGCTCTCTTGGCGGGTGCAAGTGCAATTTTATTCTTGACAGAAAGGGCTTGACGAATTATTGAACGGCTCGTTACTCTGTGACCAAGTTTTTGAAATGCCTCAGCAATTTCCTGAAGTGTAATGGGTGCGTGTTCTTTGGACTCGCGTACTGCTAGCATTAACCCATAAGCCATGAGAGTGAGATGGCTTGTGATATCACTACTATCAAGTTTCTTGTCCATTTTCTGATAATAATAAGCAGCTCTATCCTTGATACTATCTGCCAAGGAAAGTAGGTCAGCTACTCGGCTCAAGGATCTAAGTGCACGATACGTTGTTTCCCGTTTAGCGATTCGAAGACGAAGATTGTAATCGTATTTGAGTCTTCGAAATAATCGTTGCCTTCCTGGGGCTAACGGTCTACCTGTTCGGTCGTGAAAGTAGCGGCTAGCTTGATAGTCGATGAAACTCCCTAGCCCACCTACCATGACAGGTCGTTTCCCCAATGCTACGTATGCCTTAGAATGCG
>JAEOTD010000082.1 GCA_016839995.1 Candidatus Hermodarchaeota archaeon | reverse complement strand
TCAGTCCAAATTCCAGGTTGTGGTTGTGGGTCCATTCAGCAAGTGTTTTGAGCGCATCGAGCTGAAGTGTCGGTTCACCTCCCGTGGCGATTACACCGTCAATGAGAAATTGGTTAGCTTCAATTTCTGGGTAGAGGAGAGCTATATTAACTTTGAATTGGTCATTGAATTCGAGTAGAGGTGTGTTAAAACAAAATCGACACCGCAGGTTACAGCCGACAAAGAATACCACGCAAGCCACTTTTGAAGGCCAGTCTGTCGTGCTGATAATTGGTTTTCCTGCAATATACGCTTCCACGCCATTCACCGGATTAAATCAAAATTGGGAAGGAGATTGTGATTCTACATGAGGGATGTTTATGATTAAAGTTACTGATATCTCTACTAACAGCAGAACCCTGACAAAAAGAAAATGAAAACCCTTTTGTGGGTAGGGCAGTTCAGCGTCTGTATAATCCAATGATGGAGGGCGCCTTCACGTGCGACCGCCGTGCGAAGTTATGGTCGTCCAATTGCTTCCCGCATTCCGGGCATTAGTAAGTCATCATCTGATGGAAGATCACGGTTTTACCCAAAATCAGGTGGCAGAAGCACTTGGGGTTACTCAGGCAAGCGTTTCGAGAAGCCGCACTCAGCTCAAGCGCTTCAGTAAGCACTACACTCCTCGCATTCGACGATCAGCCGAGGAACTTGCAAAACAACTGGCTCAAAGAACCATTTCCCTTGAGGAGAGTATTGCAATTCTCTGTAGTTTTTGCCGAAACCAGAAGATTGGTGGCGTTCTCTGCCAGCTTCACCGGGAAGAAAACCCTGATTTAGCAACATGTAAGGTGTGTGGAGAACGAGTAACTCCGGATTTTCGAATTCACGTCTTGAATAGCTTAACACGAGGATCTCAGCTTCTTCAAGAATCCACAGAATTTACTCAACTCATCCCACAAGTTCAATCACAATTAGTGATGAGCATTCCTGACGCCTGCGATATTGATGATGTGGCAGGATTTCCAAGTCGCATCGGAATCCTAGACTCAAAAGCTCATACCTACACTGGACCAGAATTTGGTGCCTCCACGCATTTAGCCCGAATTCTTCTCGTAATCCAAGAACTGGATACAACAATGCAAGCAGCGATTGTCTTGAAGTTTCAATCCAACATGGAAGCAATCTTTGTGAAGCAAAAGCTTCGTTACGTCCGTGCTGATCGTGAATCGGTCCAAGGACAGAAAGAAACGGATGAGGCACTGTTAACCGCAATCCGGGAGGCTTTAGCACAATCAGGTCCAGTGAATATTCTGATTGATGAGGGGCTTGTGGGAATAGAACCCGTTGTCTATCTTTTTAGTGAAGATGCAGAGCAAGCAGCAACCCAAGCAATTTCCCTCGCGAAATTACTTGCCACTTAATGCTGCTTCATAAGCTTGTTCTAGTTGATTCTCGTAATGTGCCCATGAAAGGGTTTTTTGAGCGACTTCGCGGACTCGGGATTTATCTTGGTTCCAAGCAGAAATATCGGTCCGATACTCTTCGAACACTTTCTTGAGAAGAACTATCAAATCAGTAGCAGACTTCCACTCCCAACCCACATTATGTTGATTACAGAATTTTACCTCTAGAACTTTCGACTCAGGCACAATTATCTTGAGTCCAGAGTGAAGGAAGAGGGGGAAGCGATTTTGGTAGGAGTAGACAGGAACAGGAGTCTTTTGCCCCATAAGAGCAAGATCACAATCTGCAATTATGTTGAGCATCTGTTGATGACTAACAAATCCATGATTTTCTATTTCCTCCGTTTCGATGACTTGTGGACCAACAAACACCAAGGTTGCACCTAAACGATTATTGAGCCATACACGGAGAGCCTCCGTATCTCGTCGTTGCTCAAGGGGTAAATTATGGCGGGAAACATAGGCTATTCTAAAAGAATCATCACGGTTGCGGTTGGGAGGAATCATTGTAATCTCTTGGGCCGTCGGAACATTGGGGATGACAAAGGTTTGAGGTTGGATTTTTTGATATAATTTCGCAATATCCTCACTTACCGCAATACAGGGTGCAGATTGCAGTATTTCTGGTTCCCATTTTTTCCAATTTCTAATTGCATACCAAATACCTACGCGTCGAAGAAGAGTACGTCGTTGTTTTAACGCCATTGCCCCTTGGAAGCTTATTCGTGAGCCCCAAATTTCGTGATCGTCGTACACAAATGGATGACCCGTTTCAGTAGCAACTTTCCCTGCAAAGATATCGTGAGCATGGATTAGGTCTGGATCCTCTTCTTGGATAAGGCGATTGAGCCATTGCTTCACCTTATGAAAAGATCTGGGAAACCCAGTTTTTTCCGAGGGACTCCAATGACGATAATGCACTTTCTTGAACGCATTGAAGATTTGACCAGTGATTGGTCGTCCGCCAGCAAAGATTACGTCCCAACCTTTACTACTAGCATATAGCGCAGCTCGTTCAACTCGTACGTCTGGTAATCCGCTATCAGAGAAGTGAAGAATCTTCATAGAAATCACCTTTGATTGATGCTAGTAACAATTCTGAAGACATCATGTACAGGGCTTTAGTTATTTTGGCCTATTGTTCGACATTATAAATGGATTAGGGTTTCAATGACGAATTTTTTTCATCACTGCATCTCTAATTTCAATTGGAGAGAGGGGAATTGTTGAAACTGATTCATTCCCCGGGCGTGTGGGAATATGGATAAAATTCGGACCATCCTGCAGCTTTGACAAAACGGAAGATATCTCATCACGTGATGTTGCCCTGAATGTGTGTTCAATACCCAATCCCTTTGCTGTGAGGGCTAGATCTACAAACTGACTTGTGGCTGTAATTTGATTGCCGGTGGAACCATGAACACTATTATCAATTGCTAGAATCGTTAAATTCGTGGGACCTTCTTGAGCAATCGTTGCCAATGACCCTAGGTTTGATAGAAGGCTTCCATCACCATCAATCACAACAACCGGGTTTATGGAGGAAAGAGCGACACCAAGCCCAATAGGGGAAGCTAGCCCTAGGCTGCCTAGCATGTAGAAATTTGAAGGCTGATGTTTTATTTGATAGAGTTCCCTAGAGGGTAATCCGATATTGCTGATAACGAGCTTATCTTCAAGAAAAGGTACAATGATTTCTAGAACCTTGTAACGAGTAAACACCCTCTTTGTGTGACTTGGTAGCGCCCCAACTGCAACTTCCGTTCCAGAGAATTCGGTGAGTTCTGGTGTTACATCCTCAACTTCCTCTTCCCATAATTGTGGGCTGAGTAAAATTATCTGAATTTCATTTCTTTCAAAAGCGGCTTTTGCAGCACGAGTGATGACAGGTAAATCACTCCTATGTTTTACAATATGATAATCAATTTCCATCCCCTCAATGATCTTCGGAAGTCTTGTTCCTAAAGGAATTTGGGCTGCGATTTTTTCCTTGTATACACCTCGCCAACTAGCAAGCACAAGTAAAGGAAATTGATAGGTTAAGGTCAAGGAACATAGTGCGTTAATCATGTTTCCCAAACCTGTGCTCTGAATTAGCATCGCAGGATTCGCCCCGGTGAGTGCTGCACCTGCACAAATGCCAACACCCTCTTCTTCCTTGACTATTGGGACAGATTGAAAGTTCTGGTGAATTAGGTTGTAGAGATTGCGAATCTTGGCACAGGGATATGTAGTAAAAAATGTCACACCGACTTGTTTAAGTATATTGAGAATTTCTTCTGATATGTTCATATGAGTCACCTTATAGTATGGAAGAATTTTACTAATGTTAGGTGAGGATATCTTCTAAGTTCTGGTTTGGATCTCGAATAAATGCTTCAGGTTGAATTGGATAAAAGCCAAAATCTTCTTTGAGGCGAGCTAATCCTCCTCCTGTGACATTCAGGAGAATCCAGTCATCCTTCAATACTTTGTTCTGTTCAACTGATTGAATGAGTGAAGCAACGGCCACCTCTGCGGCAGGAACAAGATCGATTTCCTCTACACTTTCAAATAACGTGCCTGCCTCTTTAGCCTCCTTATTCGTCACCGAATACATTTCGCCTTGTGTGTTAGACAGAGCCTCGTAGACGCCACCCCCAACACTATATGGAGGACTACGATTGGATAAAACCACAGCATGGATCTGTTTGATGGAACGTTCGGCATTTGGCATATCTTCAGGAAGGATTTGTCGTCTGTTTGCCTTCCATGCATTATAAATTGGAACAAAGGGCGCGTTTTGGGAAAGATGAAGCGTGGGGTTTCCCGCCCAACCATGTGTTTGTAATCGAGTTGCCATCTCCCAGCAAGCAATGGCACCTGTCCCTGACCCAATAGCTTGGAAATAATGAGTAGGAAGCCGGTTCATGGTAAAGGCCGCATCAAGCATCACTGTACCCATCCCATCACGTCTTGCGACGTTTTTTGCACCGCCTTCGTTTTGTACGCACTTGGTGTCACAGAATTTGTTTGCAGTTTCGATGGTTTCCAGATAATCACCATTTACTGCGAAGAGGTGGATGTTCTCGGTGGGTGGTTCAGGTGTCCAGAGCATCTCAAGGCAAGATTCTGGAACGAATAGAAAAGCATCGTATTCAACATGATTTGCTAAATGAGCAAAAGCCCGTGCGGTATTGCCTGCAGAGGCAATCGTTAGCGCATTCACACCTTTTTCTCGTGCCCAGGCAACGGTCGAATTGGATTCAAGATCCTTAAACGATCCGGTGAGGTTGTGGGCATTTCTCTCAGGCCAGTATCCCGTAAATGCCAGATGTAAATTTGTCAGGCCTAGTTCCTTCGCTAGACCCAAGCTTTTGTAGACAATGGACCCTGCTTTTGTGTCAAGTTGTTTTTCACAGGGTAACCAATCTAAGAACCTCCACAACCCAGGGAGAGATTTGAGTTTCAGAGGTGTGTTATACACTGTTCGGAGTAATGTTGGACAATTACAAGAAAGAGTATAACCTGTAAATTCCGTCTTACAGGAGGGACAAATCAGCTGGTAGTTGCCCATGTTTCACTCCTGGGTGCGTTTTTCCCGCCGTTTCCTTTCTTGTGCATTGTATGGATACCACATTCTCCACCACACTTACTGGTTCCTTGCCAACGACCAGCTCGTTCAGTTTCTTCATCACTGACGACCATTGTGCAGGGAGAACACCCTAGACTTCGATATCCCTCTCGGTAAGCAGGATTCACTGGCACATTAAAAATGGCAGTATACCGCCAAATATCCGTTTCAGTCCAATCAAGAATCGGATTTATCTTCATCGTACCATTACAGGGTTCTACCGCTTCATAATCAGTACGAGTCCGTCCTTCAGTGCGTCGCAATCCGGTGATCCAAGCGTCCAAGCCTTTAATCGCTTTGAGAGTGGGTTCAACCTTGAAGATATTACAACACTGGTCTGGATCTGTTGTCCATAAGCCTTCGATGGGTTCATCTTGAGCCATGTAGACTTTGAGGTTCAGTTTCCAATCACGTTCAACGGAATCCTTAAAGTTAAAAGTTTCTGGGGGCTTCATTGGAGTCAAGACGGCAAACACTGGGATATCTGGCTTGACTTCACGAGCTAAGGCGAGAACCACCATACTGTCCTTACCAAAACTACAGGCAACAGAGATATTCGGATATTTGCTAATGGCATCGGCAATGATGCGTTTACTATCTTCGATTTTTTCCAAGAGCGTATTCGGTATAGCAGTCATTCGAGATCACCGAGTTGAGTCAGCACTTCCTTAGTGATATTGTTAAAAAGGTTTCTGAAACAAATGCCTCGTCATTTGATGAATTTTCAGGCTTTCAGTGAAGAACAAGCAAAAAGAATTAGATTTATAACTCAACATGCGTTAATTTGTCCTATATTTTTCTCGCATTTTAATGTGGTGACAATTAATGAAACGAAAGAAAGGCTTCACTAGTTTTGAACTCAAACTACTGAAACTCCTATCACAGAACGCACGTGCCTCAAATCGCCGAATAGCGAAGTTAATGAAAGTCAGTGAAGCAACCGTCCGCTATCATATATCAAAACTTGAAAAACAGGGAATTATCAGAGGATACAG
>JAEOTD010000081.1 GCA_016839995.1 Candidatus Hermodarchaeota archaeon | reverse complement strand
TTCAAGAACCTACACAAACCTAAATCCTCTAAGCAATACATTATGAAAATTGCTGGGAGTGTATTCCTAAGATGCCTTCGGGTATCAAACGACTCGTTCTCGATGTTCTCAAACCACACGTGCCGAACCTTGTTGATATAGCAACGTTGGTTGGTAAAATTGATGGCGTCGTTGGTGTCAACGTCGCCTTAGTCGAAGTCGACTCACATACGGAGTCAATAAAAGTAACTGTTGAAGGCGACAACCTCGAATTTGAAGAGGTGAAAGCTGCCCTCGAAGCCTGTGGGGCTTCCGTTCACTCAATCGATCAAGTAGTTGCTGGACGTACTGTTGTGGAAGAAGTAAAAACCCATATGGAAAATGGCGGTTAGATTCCTAACGCCCATTTAAAATTTTCAATTAATGCTTCTACATGAGGTGCTAAATACTCGTATAATGAATTGTAGAACACTTTGGGAAGAATCTGCAGGATATTGAAGATCCGATTGAATAAGCTGCTCATAACAGATTCTAATAGTTCAGGTCGGTTACTGATTTGCGAGGATAAGACAGCATCAAGAGCGGCTTCTTCAGCTAATCCATCAATAAGACGATATATTGGTCCAGTCCTTTCGAGAAAGTAAGGTAATCCCCGTTCATCATACAAAACAAGGATTTCTAATTTCTCGACAACACGTTTTGTGTACCAGTCTATGCTGGAATCCTTTGCTGAAAATGACTCCTGAAACAAAGCTTCAGCTGGTCGACGTTTTGTAGTCTTTGAAGCCTCAGCTGAAAAATAACTTCGGGGTACAAGATTTGGATATGTATTTGGATGGCGGAAGGCGATATACACGGCTGCGGCAAATAGAGCTTCAGGTTCACGGCCAATCTCATGAACTCCAAGATGGCTAGCCAAAATGCGAAGTGATGGAAGAATCAAATCCTGTCTAACACGCTTTGACGTAAATAGACGATATGCCTGTTTAAGATGAACTGCAGAAGCTTTCACAGCCGTCCGTTCTGTTCCATCAACCCTAACCTTTGATGCCAAATCCATTAGTCTCCGCAGGAAATTACTACCCACTTCTTGAGACGTTGTCCTAAATATAGTTGCTGTTGGGATAGAAGGCTATTCCCGTCAACTCTCACCCACCCAAGGGACTATAGGCTCCTCAGCGAACCCTAAGGGATTCAACACACGGAGGCGTATGGGCTACCTAGCAAGCACGGCGTGGACGCCACACGGGTCATTAACCCATTTCTATTATTCCAATAAAAACTTCTCATTATGCGTCCAAGCAGACGATTGAAAGTTCTTTGGACTTCTATAGATTCTCAATTCAATTGATGAACCAATCAATCGTTTCTTTCTAGGTAATATGACCAGATTCTTCAAGAAATTGCATTTCCTCTATTGTTAGGTGGGTTTTTACAAAATCTATTCCTTTTTCGGTGAGGGAAATTTGGGCCATTGTTTCAGACCTAGCAAATATAGTGACCAACTCGTTTTCCTTTAATCGCTGAAGTGCAGCAAGGACGATTTGATTTAGTTCCTCATCCGTGACATTTGGTTTTCCATCTGGGCGTTGAAATTCCGGAGTGTGTTTTAGAACATGAATTAATGAAGGCAGTGAACGGCGTCGAGTTTCATGGGGATTGGAATAGATCCAGAGAACTAGCACATAGTCTATCACTTCGCCTGAAAGTTGACGGTGTAGTTGACGGGCGATGTAGTAAACTGCTGGCATTTTCTCCGCTCCATGTTAGAGAATATTGGTTTAAAGCTTATCAATTATGTTCTGATTAATCTCCTGTCCATTGATAAGTTCCTTTTGAAGTCTTGAGGACATACCCTTGGTTTCGAAGAAGATTCAGAGCCTCTTCAATGCCGGTACTGGAAACTGCTTCATTTTGAAGTTGTGATACTAGTTCTTCTTGGTGAAGCGGCTTCTTTGATTTACGGAGAATGTTACCAATAGTTCGTGCTAGCTGTGTAGGACTAACCTGTTTTCCCCGTTGCTTGGTTGGTTCAATCTCATCTGTTACTAAACGGACTTGCCACGGTTTAGGGGAAATTAAGTGACCTGATCGAATGAGAGTCTCAATTTGTTGGACGACCCACTCCCATGAAAGTCCCACCTTAAGACACTCTTTTTCTAGGACATGTAAATCAAGAGGCTTAGATCGTGCACGTCGGTAGAGAACTTTTTCCAATTCTCGTCGTCGAGCAGACACTGGTTGAATTTCATGTCTATTATCTTGAAGTTGTTCCAAATCCATGTCGTTATCAGGAATTAATGATTGAATCTTACCCCGTGACTTTTCCATTGCCTCCAAGAAATCCTTATGGTGTTTTCCAGTTTGATAGAGTTTCATTCGTGTTCTAGCCGTTTCCGCATTCTCAACAAACACAGCGCTTAACGGATTAATTTTAAAAATTCGTTGACAGTAGACACATAATCGAGTCTTCTGGCGAGTTGGGGCATAGGTATAGTGTCCACATTTTGGACATCGAATTATGTAAAATCCTTCACGGGGCATTAAGACCACCAACGCCACAAGCCTAATTAGCCTTTCGTGTTAAAAGTCATCAATTGGGAAATCCAGATGAGTTTTGGTCTAGATCAATATTTCAAAAAGAAAAAACCTCGTAAAAAGAATGATGCTGAAACTGAAGAAGAACCTGTGTTAGAAATCATAGAAACTAACTCTTCGGAATCACGAAATTGGCCGATGATATTAGAAAAAACTGTGAAATCAATGGTACTTTACCCTCATCTTCTTGATTACACTCGAACCAAAATTCTGCCCAAACATCCCACAATAACTGCTGAGGAGCTTGCTATTCAATTACGTGCCCCATTAGGGGTTGCCATTGTTCTTCTCGACAAACTTCAAAATGAAACAGAGGAAAAGGGATAGACTTTACCTAGGATAATGGCTCAGCCGATTGATAGAGATAGAAAAAATAGATCTTGGCTAGTTCACCTAATTCAGTATGGCTGGTCCAAATTGCTAAGGATTCAGCTGGCTCTGTCGTTAACATGATTATTGCTTGCTTTTCATCAATAACCGCGCCGCCTCCATAGATTTCCTTGCGTTTTCGCCCTTCGCCAACGGCAGAAATTAAACGTTCAACTTTTTCGGATAGCGTTTGTTCGGAAACAAGAATCTGGATTTTTACTCCTCGATCACGAAGGTGAAACAAAGTGGGGCTTATGAATTCGATGTCTTCCTCGCTGATGATTCCCCACGAAAGGAGAACGTTACGTTCAGCTTGTCCAAGTGCAACGTTCAGCTTCGCGCGGACATTGTTAGATCCATGGAGAATATGAACTTCTGGGGCAGAGATTGTTGTCTTCTCATCAAACAAGGGTTGGAGATTCTCAATTACTCTCTGTTCCCATTCTGCTAGACGATCTTGAGCTGAAAGGACAGCTGCTTTTGCTGTTTCACGTGGGCTTTTTGGGACGTAGCGTTTAGGACGCCCTTGTTCTATAGTAATCCACCCACCTCGTTCAAGGGCTGCTAGAACATCGTACACCCGACTGAATGGAATACGTGATTGGGAACTTACTTCACTAGCAGTTAATGCTCCGTTTCTCACTAAGGAGATGTATACTCGTGCCTCATAACTGCTTAATCCTAGATTCCGGAGTACCCGTGTTGTTCCTTCATCCATGCGCTCGCCCATGTTAATCACACTCCGACACCCCATAACATGCGAAAAAACCTTTTTGGTTACCGTGTGAAATGTTATACTGGTGACAACATGGGACAAATCAGACAGCCTGCGGCAATTGGGTTTTATCCACCAGAAAAAGGAGCGCTTGAAAAATCAATTCAAGCAGCTTTTTCTGATCCACATGGTGCGGGGGAAATTCCTGCTGTCAATTTGAAGCGAACTAAGAAAATAGTCGCAGGAGTAGCTCCTCATGCGGGATTCATCTACTCGGGGCCTGTTGCTTCACATTTGTACAAAGCTTGTGCAGAAGACGGATTTCCTCAAACATTCATACTTATTGGCGCGAAACATCGACCACTACGGGTTCCTGGTGCTGCTATAATGGTTGAAGGCGCATGGGAAACACCTCTCGGGCAATGTAAAATCGACTCTTCTCTTGCCAAACTCATAATTAATGAATGTGAAAAATCAGGTTCAAATTGCATAACCGAGGACACAGAAGCCCATTTGAACGAGCACTCAGTTGAAGTCCAATTACCCTTTCTTCAATTCTTAGGAAAGCAGCTTGACTTCAAATTTATCCCCTTAGTAATCTCCTCTTCCAAACATTCTGTTTGTGAAAAAGTTGGGAAGACAATTGCAGACGCAGTTCAAAAAAGCAAGCGGGATGTATTCATAATTGCCAGCACCGACTTCACACATTATGGCAAATATTACTATGATTATGCTCCTGTTGGAAGCGGTCCAGTTGATAAAATAATCAAATGGGTTCATGAAACTGATGACGATCTTATTACCAAGATTCAGCAACTTAACAGTAAAGCGCTTTTAGATACTGTTGTGAATGAAAATCGAACCATGTGTGGAGCAAGTGCAGTTGCAACGACAATAGTTGCTGCAGCACAACTGGGGGCAACAAAAGGAACCTGCTTGAAGTATGCAACAAGTTATGATATTCGCGGGAGTTCAGAAGCAATAGTTGGTTATGCTTCAATGACATTACATTATTAGCTGGTAATTGTCTTTTTTTGCGCATTTTTCCCCTTTTTGAGTGCATCAATGTTCATTGCATGATAACGGTTTGGTAGAATCTCTTTAATGGCTGAAATCACAGTTTCTTCCTTAATGGGAAGTAAGTTCAAGCCAATAACGGCCCCGATTAGCACTGTATTCATTGTTAGAATTCCACCTGATTCTTGAGCTAAAGTCGCTGCATCAAATGTGATTACCTTTGCAAATTTTGCCAAATCCTGTAAAATCACCTCATCGGTAGGATATTCATACCGACCAAGAAGCACTCCTGTTGGGGTGATTTGGTATTCGCCAACAATGATGGTTCCTGAAGGCATTATTCGATTGACGTTTCGAAGAGCCTCAACTGGTTCAACGCTTAGAAGTAAATCAGCTTTACCGGTTGGAATAATCGGACCATGCACATTTTCTCCGATCCGGATGGTGCAGTTCACAGCACCCCCTCGTTGAGCCATGCCATGGATTTCTCCCATTCTAACATTTTGACCTTCAGTGAGCGCTGCTGATGCTAGTATTCTAGCAGCGGTAAGAACTCCAGTTCCTCCGACTCCCGTGAACATAATGTTAAACTCTTTCATTGGTTACAACCTCTCGAATCGCCTTAAAGGGACAAATCTGGAAACATACTCCACATCCAGTGCATAGGTCTGCGTCAATGGCAGCATGTTCGCCTGTCCAGATTGCTGCAGCACAACCCAATTTATCCGTACAAACTCTGCAACCCTGACAGGTTTGGGGATCAACTTCGTAAGGAATAATTGGTTCATTAGCACGACGTTTCCTTGCTCCCTCAACTAGTGCACATGGACTTCGTGAGACAATCACTGCTGGTCCATCATAGGCAACTGCTTCTCGGATAGCACGAATTGATTCTTTGACTTTGAGGGGATTGATTACTTTCACATATTCAACGCCTACACCTTTTGCCACTGCTTCAATGCTGATTTGTGCACCTTGTACTCCCATACCTGTCATTCCAGTACCTGGATGAGGTTGATGTCCTGTCATTGCCGTTGTTTGATTATCAACTACGATAATCTTGACAGGATGCTGATTATAGACAGCATTAACGAGCCCAGGAATTCCTGAATGGAAAAACGTTGAATCACCAATGGCTCCCACAATCGGTTTATCCAAAACAGCCGTCAATCCACATGACGTTCCGATACTTGAACCCATACAAAGTAGTAAGTCTGCCATTTCCAGTGGAGGTTGTATTGCTAAGGTATAACAACCGATGTCTGTTGGATAAACGCCTTTTCGCCCAGTAGCGGTTGCAACCTCATAAAAGGTTGCACGGTGTGGGCAACCGGCACACAGTATGGGAGGTCGAGGAGGGGCTTCTGACACCGATTCTGAAAACTTGTTATCGATTTCTGCATAACTTGTAGGTATCTCTTTTCCTAATGCCTTTGAGATTCCTTCGATTACTGTTCTAGGAGTAAATTCACCAATTTCGGAGAAATATCCTTGGCTCTTACCCAAAATGGGGGTCATAATACCCTTTTCCTGTGCGAAGGCACGAGCATGATTTTCAAGGTAGGGTTTTAGCTCCTCAATGACGATGACCTTGTCTTTTGAGGCAAGGAACTTTTGTATTTGTTTCTTAGGAAGTGGGTAAGTCATACCAACCTTGAAAATCGCAGCTTTCAACTGCAACGAATCAATGGCTTCCATGACATAATTGAAACTCACTCCAGAGGTTAGGATACCAATATTCCCTTTTCCAATAATTCGGTTCCATTCACTCTTCTCAGAGATTTCTGTAGCTTTTTTCACTTTTTCAACAAGAATCGGGTGTCGTTTTCTAGCAACCGTTGGCACAGTAACAAAACGAAAAGGATCCCGCTCAAAGTTAGGGTTATTTCGAGGGGGGCGAATTGAGCCCAACTCAACTCCTGACCGTGTATGGCTAACACGTGTGGTCACTCGGAGTAACACAGGCTGTTCAAGTTTCTCGGATAACTCAAAAGCAGCAATCGTCATATCCTTTGCTTCTTGTGGATCTGCTGGTTCAAGCATGGTTGTATCACCCAACATAGCATACAATCGGTTATCCTGCTCATTTTGTGAGCTCCAACAACCCGGATCATCCGCAGACACTATTACTAATCCAGCTCGAACACCAATGTAATTTAAGGTCATGAAAGCATCCGAGGCCACGTTCAGACCCACATGCTTCATAATCACAAGAGATCGAGCATTAGCCACTGCAGCAGCTCCTGCTACTTCCATTGCTACTTTTTCATTGGTACAGTATTCGAAGAAGTAATTTCCATGTTTGACTGCACGAAATAAACTATCTCCAATCTCTGAGGAAGGCGTACCCGGATATGTTGCGGCAAGTTCTAAACCGGCTTCAATTGCACCACGTGCGATTGCCTCATTTCCCAGAAGCAGAAAACGTTTTCCGGCTGCTCCTTTTGTAAGAATCTCAGCCATGTTCATTAAATTCACCGACCTGCCAAACGGTTTAAACGGAGTTACAATACACTATTTTACAGTTTGTGATTTATCGTAAAAATGGGTGGCATTCAGTGTACCAATGGCGAATTACCCTAAATTCAAAGGAACGCGTTCTAAGCGATGTGCTAGATAAAACTGGAGCCCTAATGATTCGTCCTCGATATATCAATGAACTAAAAACTATCTCGCAAACCCATAAAGTACAATTGCAAGTTCAATCCCCTGAAGGAATAAACAAACTCCCATCAAGTTTTGTCGTTGTTGAATTCACCAACCCTGAAAATCAAATGCCATCGGTTATGGGTCTCTTTGAATATGCATATGGAGCGATTCGACTTGTTGGATTAGACAATGACGAACTCATGACGAAGAGCGGGGATGACATGATTGCTTTCTTCGAAGCTCCACTTCAACAAAAAACGGCTTTCATAGTGCGCGTATATGAAACCAAGTAGAATATGTAGTCGCTTGATGAGTTACTTCTGTTCGGATTTGATAAAGGGCTGAACTGCCTTTATTAGAATCCATAATGCCTGTTTTCCAATTGTTGTAGAGCCTGATCTAGTTATGTTGATGAGACGTAATTTTGGAGAGATCTGGTTTTCGGATAGAAAGTGACGAAGAGCCTGATCTGCGTTAGTAAATGGTCGCGAAATCTCAACATGATATCGACCATTCTCTAAGAAGGCCTCAGGATGCTTTGCTAAGAACTGGTCAACTCCCTTAACATAGTCTTGAGGGGGTCCGGCTCTAATGAATGTTCGACTCAACTCGGTATTCTCAATATACAGTGCAATAACATAAGCATCTTCATGAAATAGCTCCTCAAACAACACAGATCCAAATCTCTTCTCCCCAGTGGGCTCCTGACTGAGGAATCTTGAGAGCTTGGAAAAATACCGATAGAGTTTATCTCTGGTTTTCGTATAGTGCCAACCTGTTTGATCCTGAAACTCGATTACACAATAATTGGATTCTAATTGGTTCAGTTCAGACACTGGCAATTGAGGAATCGGTTGCTTATCGAAGAATCTTATCGAGGGAGATTCTAGTAATTGGCGAGCCATGTGTGTTGAAAAAAAGTAAGCGCGTTTTGATATACTCGACGCAATATTTCGATTCGGGTCTATTGGATCTGAAATAATTAAGAAATCAGACGCGAATTTTTGTACCAACGAATCCAATGAACGGTTGAAGAAATCCAGGGGCTTCGGCTCGAAATACGACAAATATTCAAGCGCTGCTTCAAATGTTTCAGTGTGGAAGATTAACATCTCTGTACTAAAGCCCGTGAAGCCACTACGCCCAATTGGACTTGAATCACCATATACATAGGAAGATTGAAAGAAGGCTTTAAGCAGCCGAACATCATTACGTTGAGCTTCTGAAAGATGTGCGTGAATAAACCGAGAATGGTGGGGCGTACGATCAACTGCTGTAATCGGTCCATATTCGGTGATATAATCCATAGTTAAGTCGAAACAAAATACAATATCAACTTTGTAACCATCCAATTGAGCTATAACATAAGGATGTTCAGCATAGGCCACTTGGATATCTTTTGCACTGGTTCGCTTTAACGCATTAACAGCAACTTCTCTGACCATCTTCTTTAGCAATCGACGAATCACTGGTTTAGCAGTTTTAGTATTCTCCAATGAATCGGGGACCACCGAAACAGGTAATCCGATGAAGACATCTAATTCTTTCCAACCTCGAAGTTGCGTCTGTTTGATACCAGATGAACCTTCCAACGTGATAAAAGCAACCTCAAACGCTCTAGCTTCAATTTCTGCACTTAGGGCCTTTTCCACTTTGCTGAATACTGTGGAAGCGGCTTTCAAATCAGCTTTGGATGGCTGGATTTTTCTAAGACTCTGAACACGAATCTGGTTAAGGAGTGTCATCTATTGATTTCTTGGCGACTAGGCTTTTAAGTCATGAAGCCTAAGCCCTAATTCGAGGGATTCCCTAAACATGCTAGATGAAGTGGATTTACAAATCCTCCAGGTCCTTCAATCGAACTCAAGAATTTCGTTTTCCGAACTTGGGCGCAGTGTAGGTTTAAGTGCAACTGCAGCACGAAATAGAATTAACAGCCTTGTTTCTCGGGGGATAATAACAAAGCTTGGAGCCGAACTGGATTGGGTGAAAATTGGGTGGCCAATCCAATCTCTCCTTCTCATTCGAACTGAACATGGTAAAGCTGAAGCAGTTACTAAACAGCTTCAAAAAATTCCTCAAATCTTATCAATCACCAAGACTGCTGGAAATGTTGATTTAGTCGTACGATTACTAGCAACTGGAGTTTCAGATTTTACTACACTTTTACACAAATCCCTATCAAAAATCTCTGACATAACGAGTATTAACACATTAATGGTCTTAGACGAAGTTAATAACACGCCACCCCTTCTATCCGACGCAAAGTAATTTAGAACTCCCGTTCTACAATTTTCCCTCTCGGCGTAGTCTCTGAAAAAATCTGAGCCTGAAACTTTAAAACGTTCACATCCGGGTCCAGATAGCAGTTCGTTGGTAATCCCGCCTTTTGACAACAACCCTGCAAAAACTCTTCAGCGTTCCAACCTTGTTCTGGAGCAACTTGAGGAAGAAGGAGGCCACGATACCATCCCTTACCCTGTATAATTAGCCCATCTTTACCAACAGTAATTTGATTAGAAAGTTTTGATCTGTTCTCACTACAGATTTCTTCTGGCAAAGTTAGAACACTAACTTCAACAAGAATTGACTCCATTTCATCTGGTTGAACAGAAGGAAATCGTGGGTCTTCAAGTGCAGAACTTAAAGCAGCTTGTTGAGTTGCTTGAATTAGCGATATCGACTTATGATGGCTATTTGGTCCTGGCTGTAAATGACCAATACAACCTCTCAATTGCCATTCGGGTCGATCAGGAGAACGTTGTTTTTTCAAAGTAACAAAGACGCTCCGATGCCCCTGTAAAGCATCAGATGTTGATTCAGCTAGGGCGGCGGGTCTTTTTTCGGCAAGGTAGCTCTCAATTGTCTGTCTTGCAAATTTAGTGAGAGTAACTCCATCTTCTAAGCTAAGTAATTTGGGCATTTATGAGTCTCCCACTGGCTCAGGTGCTGTTCTGAGGTTTAAATCGATTAGCTACTAAATTCACAAGGCTACGCCTTATCAGAATACTTTCCATTACTCCCTTTTTCATAACTGGCAACAGATGCTGATGAGCCCGAAGGAGTAATTCCGCCGCTTCTCCAACTTTCATATCTGGGGTTGTAGTCAAATCAGTACTTGTAAGTATATTCGACACAAGAAAATCACGCAAGCGAGTACTTTGATACTTTGCAGGAGTCTCACGCCGAAACGCTGCAAACCCTAGAGCTAATCGTTTCTTCGTAACCAAACCAACGACATGTCCTTCGTCAAACACAGGTAATCCTGGTAAATTCTTCGCTAAAAGCAATTGACGCGCATGAACAACACGGTCAGTTAGGGATACACTAATTGGCTTCTCTAATTGAAGATCACCTACTCGAATGTCAGTAATATCACGACATTGCTGCACAAAATGTGTGTTTGTAATTATACCTACAATTTCCTCATCCTTTACAACAGGTAAGGCCCGCTCTTTACGTTTGATAAGCATTTGTGCCGCTTCAAACATATCCGTTGAAGGCTCAACTACTTCGGGATTTAGTTCCATGACTGAACTAATATGAATGCTCGCAGGCGATAATTTACCAGCACGAGCTGATCCTAACCGGTCAACAATATCCAATTCTGTAATCAATCCGACTAATTGATTTCCGTCAGTTACTGGAATTGCAGAAATTCCCAATTTCGCCATGATATCTAATGCCACAGGTATTGTTTGGTCTTTATCAATAGTCTTTACTGGGCTAGCCATGACTTTCTCGACTTGCACCAATCTCACCTCGTTGTGTATTATTCATCAATTCACTTCAAAATAGTTTGGCTCTTACATTTGGTAAACCACTTAAGAGAATTTTTTAATCACTCACAAAGGTAACAGGTCCTGGTGGTAAAGCGGCGATAATTTCATCAAGGTTCAGGGCATGAACTTGTTCACGAATCAACTCAGGAACCTGACTAGCGAACTGTTTACGCAATTGTTTTGCAGCATCTGACACCTTCATTTTTCCTGGAATGAGCCTAACAAACACCTTGGTTTGTAATTGAATTGAGGATTCAGGACCTGCGATGATAATTGGAAAATCCTCATCAACAATCAGTCCAATGGCGACTCGCACAGGTGCATTCCGAATATAGTTTCTTTCACCACGAACCATAACAGAGCCTTTGGGGAGAAACTCGCCAGAAGGCGCACTTAAAGAGACCTGATCACTTCTCACCCAATAAGTGTCGGCAGCACTCCAACCAGCTTTCCATGCACGCGAGTAACTGACCGAAAACGTGGCAATCTCCTGTAACTCCTGTTCTGTAATTTCTTGTCCTTCAGTTCTCACAACAACAACTGGGGCTCCAGAGAAATCAGCGTGGAAAAACAAATCTGATTCTTCAAGGTATTTACGAATTAACTGTTGGTTACTTCCAGCATCGCGGCCTCCGAGAACCAAAGTATTATTGAATGTTCGAAACCATCGAAATTTCTCATACCAACGTTTTTTCCTACGAAGAACAGGTTTCTCAAACTCCACTTGAATTAATTCCTCTTCTCGTTTCTCTTTGAGTCTAGCTATCTTTGCTTCAGTATCTTCAATAGCAATCGATGCTCCTTTGACCTTCTTCTCTAATTGTTTGCTGCGCTGAAACAATTGATTCGCATTATCTGTCGCAGATAACCGGATATCTAGTGTCGTAGTTACTTGACCTAATCTGATTTGAACACGACCTGCGTGTTGATCGACTTTTTCGAAAATCAATGCAGCAGGTATTTGTTTTTGCTTTCCATCATCAAGGCGTTTGGCGATTTCTTTCCAAGAGAGATTTTGTTGCCGTGCATCTTGAATTGTGGAAAGAAGCTCCTCAACGATATTGAGATTTTGATAAATGCCGTTAGCAGCCTCACGACTTTGAGCCGCTCGTGTTTGCATTGTGTCAAGATGTTCCTGTTGTTGTTGTTGTAACCGCTGAAGTTTTTCTAACTCCTGTTTGAATTTAATCTCAACCTGATCAACAGCAACATCCTCCGTATGTGACGAATAGAAATTATCAAGCGCTTCATTGAAGGTAGAAAATTCCTCAGTTCTTGCATTTGGATACAAAGTACTTGCTTTCGGAACAACTCGAATTGGTTCCTCATTCTCATTAAAAATCATCTGGGGGTTTAAAGGCTCATCAGCGAGAGACTGGAAATATCCTTTCATTACTTTGTCAAGCGTTTTCCTCTGACCCACGCTGAGACTTGATGCAATTAATTTAGGTTGAAGTTCAGCAATTGAAAGAATCTCTTCTACCGTCGTTCCACTCACATTCAAGTTCCGTGCTAACGTACGAACCAACTCATGATCTGATGTATCAAGAATTTCATTCAAACTATCTAATGAAACGTTCCGCGGATCCATTGCTCTAAGTGGGGGAAACTGAAACGTGGCTCCTCGTACAACATCACGATCTCTCATCCGCCGAAAGGTCATTGCTGAAATAATTCTATCCTGTGGATCGAGTAGAATTGCATTCCCACCACCAAAGAGCTCTATCACAAGGGTAAAACGCTTTTCTGGAGGTCCTGCTCGAAGATAAACAACCCGATCAAAATCATGTTGTTCAATGTCAGACACCTTATGATCACGAAGTTGTTTTCGTAGCGCTTTACAAAACGATCGGAGTTTAGCTTCACGTTCATAGGTAAGAGACGTTAGGTGCATGCGCTTTCCAGGCTCGATTAGCAACCAAATTTTGTTTGGTGAATCAGAACTGAACTTAAAAAGCAGTGTACCGTTAAGTTGATAAATATTCAGAATCCATCTCCCGATTAATACATCCTTGATTTCCCGTAGCATAACAAATACATCGGATGCAGACATACTAGAACTCACGGAGGCTCACCATTGTCAAAAAAGTCATTACCTGAAGAACCATTACCTTGGAATCACTTTTGGCGAAATAGAATTTCTCCCGAAGACTTAGTCTATTACACGCGACTTATCTTCGCACTTATTGGAGCAGCAATTGCCTTAGCCTTTAACCTTTCGGGTCCCTTGGGGCTGGTCGGGTTTATAATAGGAATCGTTTTAGTCGTTTTATCTTATTTGATTCCCCTCTATGTTCTGGACGTTGATCCTCAAGAAGTGGGTGGGCACGCAAAAGGCCTTATGAAAGGTTTAGGGACTGGTGTACTGCTTTTCCTTGTAATTTGGATTCTTGTATTCAACTTTGTGTACTATTTCTCAACACTTACTCCCTGAGCCATATTGAGGATTTCGTGTAAATTCGTACTTTTATTTGAGGAAACCTTAATAGGCATCCTTGCTGAAAGGCGTTTTAGACAATTCTGCATCGAGGGAGTTTAGTGAAACTGGATGACAAGGATTTGCATATTCTGTCTCTACTCCAGAAAGATGGACGAGCTAAATACACGCAAATCGCCAGAACATTATCAAAAGCAATGAATCAAAATATCCCGGACACCACTATCCTATTTCGTATCCGAAAACTTCAGCAAGCTGGTGTAATAAAAAGATTCACTGTAAGTATTGATCAAGTGATGCTTGGATATTCAGTATCCGGTGTTATGTTCATTGAAATTGGTGGGCATATTCTTCGTGACATAACGATAGAGCATACTCAGAAAATCAGAGCAGAACTGGAAAGTCGATTGAATGTCATTCTTCTTGCATTAAATGAAACCGAAACTGGGATTTTCGCGGTTATTCTTGGTAAACGGACAACGGATATTCAAGAGATCTTTGATAAATTAAAAGACAACCCCGATGTTGTTGATGCCAAATTGTGGTTCCTGAAACAACCAACAAAAGGGGACAGCCTGATTGGCACGGGCGTACCAATTATTGAAAAGGAGGAAACTGATGATGTCTGAGACATCTGAACGGGTGAAGACAGGTATTCCTGGATTAGATGGAATCCTTCACGGAGGGTTCATACCAGGAAGTAACGTACTTGTTTCTGGTGGAGCAGGAACAGGAAAAACGATCTTCTGCATGCAGTTTCTCTATTCAGGCGCAATGAAATATGGTGACAATGGTGTGTTTGTCACTTTAGAAGAGCGACCAAAAGAGTTGCGACATGAAGCAACACGTTTTGGATGGAACTTCGAAAAATTGCAAGAAGAAGAGAAACTAATCATTGTCGATGCAGCCTCAAGCAAAGCTGGACTTCCAACAACCGAACCTCATGCTATTCGCACTGGGCTAGACATAAACGCACTTGCGCAGGAAATCTATCGAGTTACAAAACGAATAAATGCCCGACGAATTGTTATCGATTCAGTGTCAGGCCTGGGCATTCGCTTCGAAGGAATCGCCGCAGTTCGCAATGCTATATTCAAGCTATCAAGCCTATTACGAGAACTAGGCGCAACATCAATCATGACTTCTGAGGTAGCTGAAGGGTCAACCGGTTTCAGCCGATATGGAGTTGAAGAGTTCATCGCGCAAGGACTAATTATCCTATCACTCACCGAACAGGATCGAGAACTTCGACGTAGTCTGGTAGTCCGCAAAATGCGTCAAACCGGTCACAGCCTAAAACGATTCCCATTTGAAATCAGTAGTTCAGGACTAGTTGTAATGCCTGGCGGCGAACTCTAACCATTTCGAACTCTTAGAGTAGCACACTTGTTGTAATCAATAACAAAGTGAATACTACAAAGAAGTAGACAATGAGTGGAACCTCAACCCGTTTCCAATGCTCTTCATCTGTTGGGTGAACAGAAAGAGTTCGAATAAACCAATATGATTTTCTCGTGGGTTTTTGAAGATTAACTTGACGCTTTGAAACTCGTTTCCAAGTTAGCATGTTGCGAAGAAGAAGCCCGAGACTTTGAAGTCCAACCAGAAGGAACCCACCAATTAACACCATAACTGGTGCTACTAAAAGCCAGACAGGATCCAGAACTATCCAAGGGTAAAGCAATGAGATGACTAACACTGCTTTCCCATCTGCACCCCCAAGTACTCCCACTCGGAAGCTAATAATTACTAGAATGAAGACTAACAAGACTTGTAATCCATATGGGTGTAATAACCCAGTTAATCCTAGGCGCAAGACTGTGAGTGGAAGACCAAATAATCCTAACAGCCACACCCAATTGGGTACTTCTCTGGTCTGCAAATCACGTATTGCAGCGAATAGTAGAAGACAAAAGATGAAGACTGCAACAGAAATTCCGAGAAGAATATCCAAGGAGTACCCTCAAGTAGAGTTACTATTCCACCTTAAAGAAGTCAACTTATTTGAGTAGAATTATTCGACTCTAACTATGCTTCGTAAGAACCGGAAATATAGGTAAAATCCCAGCAGAAAGAATGCAACTATCTGAACTGCTAAGCTGATAGAGAAAAGAAGCATACCTGCGTCAATAAAACCTGAGATTTTCCCAAGAAAGATAACTCCAATTCCACTAATTAACAGGGCGAAAACGAAAATCGCCTCAAGAAGCGTTCCAAAACGACTAAGTAATGTTCGGAGACGTGACCTACCAGTTGACAATTTCACAACACCACAAATTAAGGAATTCTGCTGAAAAGCAGGGGAGTGAGCAGTATTCAGATTCCCATATAAAATTAACCCCAGCGACTAGACCGTAACTTGTTATCAACAAGGGCCAATTGAGTAAAATTACACCACGGCGTTAATTATTACTTGTTTAACAGCAGGTTCACAAACTTTCCGCACACCATGCTCGCCTGGCTCATAATGGCTTTTGAGAAGACCTGCTTGTTCAAGAATTTTTACCTGTGCACTAATGTTTGCTTCGGTTTGTTTTAGTGCTTTCGCAATTCGGCTGACATCCATACTCTTATCACGAAGAAGAGAAATGATGTTCCACCTTGTTTTACTCGAGAGCGCCTTAGCCACACGCGGTACATCTTCATCTGGCACTTCAAATCGTTCATTCAATTTTTTGGACTCCCGCCACAGCAGTTCAGTGAAACAGTAGGCAATTCATCGGCTCTCCCATATATACGTTTCCCAATTTAATTAAGCGGAGAGCTATCTAAACATCTAATCACCAAATAGAAGTTTTCTTCAATAGATTCGGATGCGAATAATTCGGACTCAATAAAGTCGCCCAGTAATTCAATTCTTTACTTTGGCGTCAACCCAATAGTTTTTTTCAGCACATAATAACAGTTTATGTGATCAATGTGCATCGTTTAGCTAAAATCTTACCAGAAATTCAACCTGAGGAAATTCAAGTTCTTCAAACCCTCGAGGAGGTTACTCACCGTTTTGAATATGTACCAATTGAAGAGGTGAATAAAAGGACAACCATTGATGCTGAGGATGTTCTTTTCCTTCTAAGTCAACTGAATAAACGAGGTTTAGTTCAAAGAACAAAGAAGCGGTATCTAGGTTATCGAATATCTCAAACTGGCTACGATGCACTGGCTCTTTATGATTTAGCTCAAAAGGACGTCATTCTTTCCTTAGGGCAACCATACGGTGTAGGAAAAGAAGCCACAGTGTATCGGGCTTTGGATGCAAATAACGAGGAAGTTGCAGTGAAATTCCTCCGGTGGGGACGAACCAGTTTTCGACGTGTTCGACGACTTCGGACACTAAAAGATGAGCCTTTGTATTCTTGGATGGATTTTAGTAAGCGGGCTGCAAAACGGGAATTTACCGCACTTCGAATACTCCAAAAGGTGGGAGGAAAGGTTCCAACTCCCTTGGCAGTTAGTCGCCATGTAGTTGTGATGTCAAAAATGTCCGGGACGCTTTTATTGCACCTTGTCGATTTAAAAAAACCCCAGAAAATTTTAGAAAAAATAGTTCAGCAGATTCAGTTAGCGTTCCAAAAGGCCGAACTAATCCACGGAGATTTAAGTGAATATAATGTGTTCGTTGACGAAAATGAGCAAATTACTCTCTTCGATTGGCCGCAATGGCAGCCCTTAACACATCCCAATGCATTATGGATGTTAAAACGTGACATCACAAATGTTACGACCTTCTTTCGACGCAGGTTCCGAATCCTTTATGATGTTGACGAAACCCTCACCAGGGTGACGGCTAGCCCAAATGGGAAGATGAAGAATGACTGAGAAGACCCCACCACTAATTATCAGCTTCGATATTCTTCCACAGCAATCTCCATCCTCTCGAAGATCACCGAAATATGCCATAGCAATATTCAAGGAAGATATACTTGAATCGATTAATTCAGTCAGTCGAACTGAATTATTGAAACGAGTTCGCCAGTTAAATCCAGATATACTTGCGACCGATAATCTATTCGAGTTAGCATCTACTGAGAAGGGAGTAATCGATTATCTTTCAAAAATACCTTCAAAAACTCGGATAGTCCAGGTCACAGGGTCCCCGATTTATGGTTTGACATCAATTACAAAGCTTGCAAAAAGATACGGGCTACAGATAGAGAGACACCCAACACCAATAGAAACTGCAATCTTGATTGCAAAGCTAGCAGCCTTGGGAGTTGGTACTGAGATTTCAGCGTTAGCACGAGAAACTCGGATTATCATTTCCAGAGCTCGGAATATTGGTCCAGGTGGTTTTTCTCAAGCCCGATTCCAAAGACGTATGCACGGAGCCATTCAACAAGTTGCTCGAAGCATTATAGACAAAGTAGCAAAAGCGCAAATGGATTACGATCAATACGAGACTCGTACAGCCCATGGCTGGTCACGTTGTCTGATTCATGTTTATGATTCATTCGATAATGTTTCCAGAATCGTTCAATCTGAAACCAATCGTATCGCAGGTGTTGCAGTTCGAATCTCTCCGGTGAAGCATCGGACTATTCTCTATCTTCAAAGAAAAGGCAAGAACAATCAAGTGGGTCAACGTCAGGCACTAGTTGTTGGAATTGATGCTGGGACAACTGTGGGCATTGCTATCTCCGATATTTCCGGACGAGTCATAGCTCTTCAGAGTGGACGTAGCCTGTCTCGAGGAGATGTTATTCGATATCTAGTAAAGTTTGGAAAACCGATACTAATTGCAGCTGATGTTTCACCTGCACCTAATTTCATTGAAAAACTAAGCACCTCATTACAAGCGCCTCTTTTTGTACCCGAGAGACTTCTATCGGTGGCAGAAAAACGTGAATTAGCAAAATCGTTCACCAAAGACTCTAATGGGCAACCTAAGAATGCTCATCAACGAGATGCATTGGCAGCGATAGCGAATGTGTTCCAGGTCTATGACAGAAAACTACGGCTCCTCCATAATCGGCTTTCAGAGAGTGAACACCAACACGATGTTTCAGAAGCTCTAAAGGCGATTTTACAGGGTGGTTCTGTTCATGAAGCTATTGACCAATCGGTAATCATAGGCGAGCCTGTAAAGGTTGAATCACCTCAAACAGAGTTTCCTAAACAAGAAGATAAAGTGCTAACAATTGAAAAGCTTCAGCAGGATATTACTCAGTTACGCCGGCAAATCGACTCACTCCAACGTCAACTGGAATTTGAGAAAAATCGATATCTCCAAAGCCAAGATTCCTTGACCCAACTAGATAAAAAGCACCGTCAAACCAAACGAAAGCTTAATCGAGCACTAAATCTTGAAAAACGTGAACAGCGTCGAGACGAACTTCTCTCACGAAAAGATGCTGAAATTACACGGCTACAAAAAACAATTCAGAAAACGCAAGAAAAACTCGTCACGGCAGAACACACAATTACAAATCTAAAACTAATGCGTCAATTAGAAAACCGCGGTGAAGTACAACCTATTCTTGTTCTTCCACTATTTTCTCAAGAGGAAATTAGGCAATTAATTTCGCGATATTCAAAGAAAAAGAACAAAATTGTTCTAATTCAAAATCCAAGTGGCGGAGGGAGTTCTACGGCAGAACAAATGATCCAATTCGGAGTTCAAGTGATTATTTCAAAAGGGAAAATGTCGCATTTAGCACTCGACCATTTTACCTCTGCGGATATCCCTGTAATTGAAGCAAAGAAATTACGATTGACAATGGTTGATGAATTTGCTGTAGTCGACATTGATCAATTAAAAGCAGAAATTGAGGAATGGCAAAAACACCATAAAGCAGCTGAACGTGAAGAGGCTGCCGACACAATAGAACGTCTTATTGAAGAATACCGCCACGAAAGAAGGAATGAAGAATCAGAACGAAAATAAACTCTCAATTAAGCCCGTAGATTTATTGATTCTTTATTCTTTGTTTTCCCAGATAATCTGTGTGAGATCAGGTTTAATGTACAGGATGTTATTTCCCCGAATTAGAACCTCACCAAATTTGGCAGTTGGGTTTCCTTCCATTAATTCCTCTGCCCCTTCAAGAACGAGATTCATGTACATGTCAATTTCCTTGAGACGTCCTCGGTATTCCTTTCCGTCTTTGAGCTTAATTAAAACCAAGTTGTTAGTTGCTTTTTGCAGGATTTTGATGGGCTGGTTCTCCACGGTCTTCAACCTCGAAAGTATTTCAGCTAATTGTTAAATGCCACTTAAAGATAACGGTCAGCTAGGTAGCTTATCGAAGTTTAATTTGATTTCTTTTACATAATTGTAAAATCAGTCCATCATCCTCATCAGCCAGATTCTCAAATTGTGCTATCATATTGAATTTCAGATCGAAGTTCGCTACTAATTCACAAAGAGGAAGAATCTTTGAAAGGCTGGTCACGGCAATTATTCCATCTCTCTGTGCAATTCGGATGAGTTCTTCAACCCCTTGGCGAACATCTGTAAAATTTTGAATTGCTGTAATGCTAATCACAGCAGGGGTACTACAATCTCGAAAAGGCAATGCCTCTGCGTATGCACAAACTAAAGAAACCAATTGGGTTCTCTGTCCTGCGTCTTCGATTTGTACTAGGGCCACTCGTAGCATCTCAATGGCTCCATCAACGCCTACTACGGGGGAAAAGCCTTTTAGAGAGGACAATCCGATTCCCGTTCCTATACCAACATCAATGATTAGTCCCTTATCTAGCATTGGAGTAATTGCTTGATACTTGATTCTCTGGATCTGACGGTATCTTCGATGATATACCGGGGCTGTCTCGTCATACAATCGAACTTTTCGCACATTTTCTATCTTCGAGTGAATACTTATTTAGGCTTATGGAATGACTTCGAGGAGAAAGACGTTGCCCAACCCCAAGTTCTCTGTAAATGATAAAATATGGCTCCTCCAATCTCCTTCTCTCGAACAAGCCTGTAATATACTTCAAGATGCCATTTCTCAGAAACGATTCGTCCAAATAATTGGCACGTGCAATGTCGAATATCAAGGACGCGCACGTTCTGTTCTCACTGAAGGAGAACGGCTCATTCTCCTAAAACGGGATGGCACGATACTGGTTCATAAAGAAATTGGGGTTGAACCAGTTAATTGGCAGCCACCAGGGGCAACCATCAAGGTCACCACAGATGAAGATACACTCTTACTTGTTGCCAACCGCGCGAAACCACGTGAAACAGTTCGTATCGAATTCTCTTCTCTTACCATGCTAAGTGCCAGCCTTCTAGATGATCCAGGTGATTTCAGTATGCATTTGACTGAGGATGAAATGCAACAAGTCCTAAGTGCTCATCCCGAACTTATTGAACCTGGTCTCCGAACCATTCGTCGAGAACGACAGGTTGCACCAGGATTCATTGATATCTTTGCCCGAGACAATGAAGGACGTTTAGTAATTATTGAAGTCAAACGTCGACGAGCGGATAGTGAGGCGGTGCATCAACTTCACGGTTACATGAAAAGCTTTCACGGTGAGGAATCAACCAACCTTCGCGGAATACTCGTTGCCCCAAGTCTTACAAAAGGTACCCATACACTCCTTGAACAACTTGGGTTAGAATATCGAAAAATCGAACCCCAACAGTGTGCAATCTATCTACATCAAACTAGCTCACGAAAACTTACAGATTTTCTGCAAAATTCAGAAACTGACTAAGTCTAGTTGATGCAAGACCACGCAATTTGCCGAAATGCTTCAGTAACCCCATGCCCCTCTTTTGCACTAGTTTCGAAGTAACCCCAACCAAGCTGCTGAGCGTAAGCCATACCCTCTTCAGTCGAAGTCAGGCGTTGATCTACCAAATCCACCTTATTCGCTAACAACACTGTTGGTACCGTTCCTGTTACTTGCGAAACTTCAGTATACCAGCCTGGAATTGCTTCAAAGGTTTGACGACGTGTTACATCAAAAACTAAAATTATTCCAGCTGCTCCCCGATAAAAGACAGGACGAACTGAACTGAAATGGGGCTGCCCCGCAAGGTCCCATAATTGTAATCGAACTAACGTGTCACCGAAATCCAATTCTTTTACAGCAAATGACGTGCCAACTGTCATGATGTAACTCTCGCGAAAATGTCCTTCGGTATAGCGGATTATGAGGCTGGTCTTTCCCACAGCACCGTCACCAACCACACAGACTTTTAGCACGTACTGGCGTTGTTGTACACTCATGTAGCCTTGCTCCTAGCGAGGGCTCGGTTTGTCTGACTTACGTTTGTAAGCATATATTGGTTTCGTTCAACATGGGCTTTGGGGGGTAGGTAATTAATTTCGCCCAATGATTTTTATGCAGTTGACGGTTGGTAGGGCACGCAGTGAATTAATGGAGCACAAGTCTAAAATGCCAGTTTCAGAGCTTCCCAAGAAATTTGACCTTCTCTCATTGGAAGAGGAGGTGCTTGCGTTCTGGGAGAAACACCAAGTATACGAAAAAGTGACAGAGCTGCTAAGTGATCGTCCCGTATTCGAATTTCTCGATGGCCCACCATACACAACTGGTGCGATTCATCTAGGTACCGCCTGGAACAAAATCATGAAAGACTTGGTGCTTAGGTTTCGTCGGATGCAAGGGTTTCAAGTTATTGATACACCGGGATTTGATATGCATGGGTTGCCCATTGAAGTTCATGTTGAAAAGGAACTGGGCGTGAAATCGAAGCAGGATATTGAAGCGAAAATTGGTGTGGATAAATTCATTGAACGATGTCAAGAGTTTGCTCTCTCTAATTTGGAACGAATGACAGAGCAATTTCAACGATTAGGTGTCTGGATGGACTGGAATCGTCCCTATCGGACAATTGATAATCCGTATATCGAAGGCACTTGGTATTTAATGAAACGCGCCTTTGAGCGTGGTTTCCTGTATCGTGGGTTACGTTCAATCGATTGTTGTGTTCGCTGTGAAACAGCTTTGGCTAAACGTGAACACGAGTACCAAACAATAGAGGACTATTCAATTTGGGTTAAGTTTCCTGTTATTAATAATTCAGACGAATTCATCGTCATTTGGACCACTACCCCATGGACTTTACCCGCGAATATGGCGGTGATGGTTAATCCGGAGTTCGAGTATGTTCGTGTCCGTGTTGACAATGAAGTTTGGATTCTAGCAAAGGGGTTAGCCAATATCATTCTACAAGCCCTTTTGGACAAATCATATGAGGTCATAGAAGAGGTAAAAGGGTCACAACTTCTCGGTCTTCGATACAACCATCCCCTAGTAGATGAAGTTCCTCGTCAAGCGCAATTCCATGAAGATTCAAAGAAAGTTCATTCAATAGTATTAAGCGATGAGTTTGTGACATTAGAACAAGGAACTGGGCTAGTTCATATGGCACCTGGACATGGCCCCCAAGACTTCGAGGTAGGTGAACGGGAAGGAATTCCCATATTTTGTCCAGTCACATTTTCTGGTACTTTCTCAGAAGATGGTGGAAAATATGCAGGAATGAAGGTCCAAAAAGCAAGCGAAGTGATTCTCACGGATTTACGGAAGAAAGGCTTGCTCATCCATCAAGATACCATCGAACACGAATATGCCCACTGCTGGAGATGTGGAAGTCCATTAGTATATCTTGCTACCGATCAATGGTTTTTGCGAGTTAGTGATCTTCGAACTGAAATTATCAAAAAGAACGAGGATATCCGGTGGATACCTGATTGGGCAGGTCATACATGGTTCCGTAACTGGGTGCAAAATCTCCGTGACTGGTGCATATCTCGTCAACGTTATTGGGGTGCTCCACTTCCCATTTGGACCTGCGACAAATGCGATCATATCGAAGTGATAGGCAGTTCAGATGAATTAACTGAGAAAAGTGGGAAAGTTGTTGAGAACCTTCATAAACCTTGGATTGATGAACCAACTTGGGCTTGCGTAAAATGTAAGGGAAAGATGACGCGGGTTCGTGATGTTCTTGATGTCTGGTTAGAAAGTGGTTCCGCGCCGTGGGCAACACGATGGGCTACCTTTGGTACCAAAGACTTTGATAATTGGAAAACTGCAGAATTCGTCATCGAAGGCAAAGACCAAATCAGCAGCTGGTTTAACACGCTCTTCAATTCTTCTATGTTGGTCGATGACCGAGAACCCTATAGAAATGTGTACATGCACGGATTCACTACCGATGAAAAAGGTCGACCAATGTCCAAATCCAAGGGCACTGGAGTTCTTCCGGATGAAATAATCGAGAAAGTTGGTGCAGAAACACTTAGAATATACAGTATCAAAAGCACGGGTCCAGGCGAAGATATGCACTTTCTTTGGAAGGACGTTGAGGATACACGACGCAGTCTTTCGATTTTATGGAATGTCTACGTCTTTGCTACTACCTTCATGAAAGCAGCAGATTTTGACCCCAAAATACATGAATTTGATCCAAAGGCTCTTCAGGATGAAGATCGCTGGATTCTTTCTCAGTTGCACCTACTCATCAAACAAGTAACCGAGCGAATGGAAAAATATGAGTTACCATACGTACCCCGGCTAATGGAAGACTTTGTTGTAAAGGATTTGAGCCGTTGGTATATCAAACTCATACGTCC
>JAEOTD010000080.1 GCA_016839995.1 Candidatus Hermodarchaeota archaeon | reverse complement strand
CTGCGGACACCAGGCAGATTACTGCTGCAATTATGTAGATAATGCTGTCATACCGATATCTCCATTCTCCCAACAAACCTCGACGGATGAGAATTATTCCCCCCGCAAACCCCATGAAAATAATAACTAGGAATCCGCCATTGAGATACAGCGCTTGCATTATCTCTGAAGGAAGAATAATTCCAAGAAGAAATTCGCAAATCATCCCGAATACAATAACACCTAGACCAAGGAGAAAGAATGTCAGAGTCATGAAACGGGAATCGAACCTCATCGTGTCTACTCAAGATACGCAAGCTGTATTTAACTAATCAAGTCCCCGAGCTGAAATATTGAATTGGTTACGTGTTGTCAAAAGCACCAACTTAAATAGAGCCTCTCAGTTCTTAACGCAAACACAGATTCTAGGTTGCTGATTCAAGATGAAACGCGACGCTGAAGAACTGCTTAAGGAGTTATGTCCTGACTTAAACATCACCAAAAGCAGCAAAGAATGGGTGCAACGGGCAGAACAAGTCGTGGCAAAAACGACGCAAAGCCGTGATATTTACCCCGTAGTTGATCACACCCAAGGCGAAGGCCCTTGGATTTATGATTTGAAAGGAAATCAATACCTGGATATGACTGCAGGAGTTGCGGTCCGTGCCCTCGGCTTTCGAAATCCGGTAGTAAAGGATTTTGAACAACGAATTAACGGATATCTGCGGGAGGTTCCAGGACATGATTTCGACCTCATTCCACAAACGCTTCTAGCAGAAAGGCTAGTGGGAATTACGCCTGGGGATCATGAAAAAGAGGTCTTCTTCACGACTAGCGGTGGGCGTGCTGTTGAATCGGCAGTCAAATCTGTCATGGACAACTCCCACAAGTTTCGCTTCATTGCTTTTCGTCCTGCGTTCCATGGACGAACGGGTTATGCGCTAGCCCTGACCGCTAGCAAACATGCTCACAAAGACTTCTATCCACAAGGATTGGATGTGATTCGAGGTCCCTATCCTTACTGTTTCCGCTGTCCCTTTGGTCAAGAAGAAAAAAGTTGTAGCTTGGAATGTGTTCAATATCTTCGTGATAGCATCGAGTTTGGAGGCACCGACATTGCCGCCATTGTCGTTGAACCTATCTGCGGAGAAGGCGGAATAATCCCCGCTCCGGTCAAGTGGTTCAAAGAAATCCGAAAACTTGCCGATGAACTTGAAACCCGCATCATCAGCGATGAAGTCCAAGCTGGACTCGGTCGCACTGGCAAATGGTGGGGTATTGAACACGGTGATATCATTCCTGATTATATCTGCACCGCCAAAGCACTCGGAGGCGGCTTCCCCTTCGGAGCCACCATTGGACCCAAACCCCTCTTCACCGATTTCAGCAGACATTCGGAAACCTTTGGAGCCGAACCCTACGTGTCTCTCCTGTCGCTCTCAGTTATCCGAACCATTGAACAGGACGAACTCCTTGACAACGCCACGAAACGCGGTCGGCAGATCCTCAAAGGTCTAAGAGAAATTCAAGAAAGCAGCAACATCGTTGCTGATGTCCGTGGTCGCGGGCTCATGTGTGCCATCGAATTTGTTACTGACAAGAAAACCAACACAATTGATTCCCAAAAACGTGATGCGGTCCTCAATAATGCCGTCAATAAACAACGGCTGTGGATCCTTGGGGCAGGACGCAATTGTATTCGCTTCCTCCCGCCACTCAACATCACTTCAGACCAAATTGATATCGCCCTTGAACGCTTTGGAAAAGCAGTCAAATCCGTGAAATAGCCCGTCGCACCAGGGGTGATTGTGCATGGAGCTGAAATCCACTAACCTAGTCTATCTAGCTGTCTTCTTCGCTATCATTGGCATAATAGTGTTCATCGGAGGTTCCTATCTCCCCATTCCCGCAATTATTCCTTTCACTATTGCCGTCTTCTGCTTCATCATTGTTTTCGTTACTGTCATTCTAGCCTTATGCATCAATCAGCGAGATTATGCCCAGTCTCGTGGACGCGCAATCTTTTGAAAAGTGTATCTGTGTGTTTCCCCTCCCTCTCCCGGGACCCTCCCCCACCCCTTTGTTGTGGGGTGGTGAGTGGCTGCGCTAGGGAAAAAGAGGAGTAGTAGGGTGGGTGTTTTGCCACCCCTACTCGAATCCAAGCACCGAAATGTTCGGTGGGTTGGTAGTGTGTGTTTCAGAACGTTTGACGGTGTTAGCCGAGTTTGAAGACGCTTTGTAGCTTCATGAGGTGGCTCATATCGCCTTGGGATTTGAGTTTGCCTGACATGAAGGCGGCGACGGCGTTGAGTTGGCCGTTGGAGATGGCCATCCAGTCGTCTTTGCTGATGGTGATGACGAGGTCTGCTTTGTCAGCGGGGCCTTCGCCCCAGTCGATTTTTTGGTCTTGGATGGTGATGTTGTATTTGTTGTCGCCTTGGATGTCCATTTCGATTTTGCAGTTCCAGCCGGCGGCTGCGGCTGCGTCAAAGGTTCCGACCATGGCTTCTAAGCCTTCTTTTGGAGTGTCTACCAAGAGTATTCACCTAAGAATATAGGGAGTTCTGCCAATATCGAGGCGGTATGGTTTAAAAGCATAACTTACCGTCAAAATTTGGCCCAGAAAATGCAGTTTACCGTCGGACAATGGTATACTGGCAGTTATGGGCTCCTTCGGCGATGGCTTGATCGTGAGTGACGTTGAGTGATTTATCATGGGCGTGAATCATGTGGGTGATGAAACTTTCATGATATCGACAAATAGTGCCAGGGTAGGTGGTGGCCACTCCATGGTAGACGCAGTTGTGCACATACACATAGAAGCCCTTCGAGAAGGCTTGATGTTTAGCATAACAGCCTATCTCGTTGATATAATCACAGATGGCTTGAACCATTTGGTCCAGATTCTTCGGGAGGGTTTTGGTTGTCTTCCATGCTCCCGTAAGGCGTTTTACCTCAAGTTGTGCCGCTCGGTCGAGTAGCCCGATAACGTGTTCAGGGCCCTCCTCAGTCACGAGTTGCTCAACCAATGTTAATGCAAGGTGTTGAAACTGGCGAGGTGGCATGAAAAGCTGAAGACCTTTATCGATGCGGAAATATGTGGCAGGTCGTCCTCTACGTGTGGGGCCCTCTGATTCCGTCGTTTCGACGATAACACCGAGGTTGACGAGGCGTTGGAGGCTATTTCGCACGGCAGTATAGCTCAATCCGGTCTCTTTGGCAATGCCAT
>JAEOTD010000079.1 GCA_016839995.1 Candidatus Hermodarchaeota archaeon | reverse complement strand
TCATGTAGATGGTTATGTTGCCGATAATGCCAGTACAGTTCTTGTCGGCTATGATGAGAATCTTCAAAGGCTCATTGATAGTGCCAAGGCAGGTCTGCAAGCTGCAATTAACACCGCCAAGGCGGGAATTCGCATTTGGAACATTTCCAAAGCGATTTCTTCGGCTATGCATCAGATGAAAACTCGCCCCATTGAGAACTTAATGGGACATAGTATTGAGCAGTTTAATCTTCATGCTGGAGTCTCTGTTCCTTCAGTAACCCATTCAGCGAATCGTGTTGCATCATCGCGATTACAGAAGAATATGGTTGTGGCTATTGAACCGTTTGCTACCTACAGTCGAAATCCCCTTGTAGATAACTTGGAGCCAGGGCATATCTTTGGGTTTATCCCTCAACGGAATCCCAAGGATCCCAAACTACGATCCTTGTTCAGTCAAATGAAAATTGAATTCGCTCAACTTCCATTTGCATCTCGCTGGATGATTGAGCTGGTGGAACTGAGGCAAGTCATGCAAACTTTAAACCAGCTAACACGAGAAGGGTGTATCCACAATTATTCCGTATTAGGGCTCCGGGATGGAAGCCCTATCGCGCAGGCGGAACACACAATCATTGTGGAAAAACAGGGGTGTACTGTAACAACATTGCATCCTTGATGGAGAGAATATGAAATGGACTATATTTCCGTCCTCCGACAGCTGATTGGATTCCCCACCGTAAATGACCCACCAAAGAGAATTCATCCAACACGTGAATGCCCTGACTATCTAAAAGAGATTCTAGCAAATCTAGGATTTGAAGCCCAGGTGCTTGAGCAGAATGGGTTTTTTTCGGTTCTCGGAACCTACGGAAAGGGTCGTCCAGTAACTTTGTTATTAGCCCATTTTGACGTTGTCCCAATTGGTCCGGGATGGGATACAGATCCATTTGAATTGACAATTCGGGATGGAATGGGATTTGGTCGAGGAACAGCTGACGACAAAGGAAACACAACAGCCTTGCTTTTGTCTGCAGAAGAGATTATGCAGCATGAAATCAAAGGCACAGTGGCCTTTGCTATGACAGGGGATGAAGAAATTGGGGGACAAAATGGAGCAACAGTAGTACGAGCTCAACTTGAGAAGCAGAAGCTCTTTCCTGATTATCTAATTACAGCAGACGGGGTGGGAATGCAAATAGTGACTCGTCGACGGAACACTGTCTCGGTCACCGTTTCGGTCCCCCAACAACCCGAACCCTGCCAAGGAGAAATTGTGAACCAGCGATTTACAACTGATTATGTCGGACGGCAATCACGCCACTCCGCGTATTTCCAACCAGGCGTTGACCGTCATGCCCTTCTCTCTGCTTCCAGTTATTTACTCCATAACCCAGATTTCAAAATTAGTTCAGCTGATGGGAGTTATGTGAAGAGCAATGTTGTGCCTGATTGGTTTGAAATTGAAGGAATTAATCCTCACTCTTCACCACAAGAAAAGAAGATATGTGATTCAAATCTCACGAGACTTCTTCAAGCCCTGTTGCCTATTACACGGATACAGTTTCCCACTCAATTGAGCGATTATGGAATCACGTTTTGTCCTAATCTACTCTATGAACGAGACGACCAGTGGGAGATCTATTTTGATGGACGCGCAATGACAAATGAGGCTGGGTTAATCGAGAAGGCTCTGAAAAACGTTTTAGCTGAAAAACTTTCAGGAATTCCTTATCAATCCAAGGTGCGATTAGGGAAGGCATTCATGAATACTCCTACAGATTCTCTACTCGTACAGACCGCTCAAAAGGTTGCATCAAAACTAGACCAAAAAGTAGATCCAATTGAATTGGGTGGAGCCAGTGATACCCGCCATTTCACTGATCGACCAGTTCAAGCAATAGATTTCGGTCCTGTAGGCTTCGGTGTCCACGGTTCAAATGAACATGTGCAACTTGAATCAATTCCTCTAACTGCGAGGTTCTACACTCAACTAGTCTGTGCCTTACATCAATCCTGAAGTAGTTAAGGAGCTCTTTCAGGACCTGGAACCTGTGGGACTGTGGGTGCTGGAACTTTCACTAAGGTCTCATTTACAGCAAAATAACCTAGTGATGCAAAGATCCGAATCACTACAATGGTTAGCATCATCATGATTACCGCAGTCGCATAAGGAATCAAGAGAACCAGGTAATCCAATACAAACCCTGAGATCATTGCTGCACAGAAAGCACTGACCCCTGTAAAGAAATTAAAAAGCGCTACGACAGTTCCTCGATGGACCTTGGGAGCGGAATCAAGTAGCCAAGCTGTACTACTGACAATAAACAAGCCGGTGAGGAAGCCTCCTGCAATGTTACTTGGTAAAAGGAACCAAATATTTCCAGTAATTGCACCAGTTGCATGAGCCAAGGGAGCCACAAAAATTGTCGTTCGACTTATGATGATAATGGGTTTTCGACCGTACCGGTCAGCCAGATACCCGCCGGTAAACTGGGCAATCCCTGAACTAAGACTGAAGACTGCGGTGAAGAATGCTATCAGAAACAAATCAATATGAAGGACGCCACGAGTGATAATGGGAAAGAGCGGCCAAGCAGCACCCATGGCAGCAAAAAATAGGGTATTTACAGCTAAGAAGCGGACGAAGCTAGGTGTCCGCTGAATAGATTGTCGGATCTCGAATACTCGACGTTTTGAGGGGCGGACAGTTTCTGTAATGACTAAGACACAAATGACAGAGATTACCATTCCGACTGCAGCGGTATACATGGGAACCTGATACTGGGTTAGTCCAGTCAATCCAAATGATACGGCAATGAATCCCACAATTACGAGGGAGATGGCTGAGGCGATGGTGCCGATGGCTGTGATGATTCCTACGAAGCGTCCGCGTCCCTCCAAGGTTGTTATATCACCGAGTAATCCGTTCCACGCAGGGATTGCGGAACTACCAATAATTGTTGGAACCAATAGAAGCAAAATCAACTGCCAGGCAGTAAAAGCGAAGGGAATAAGGGCCGCTGTCATACCGATGGCGAGTAATCCGAGGAATAAGAAAGGACGCCGTCCAAATCGATCTGATAGACTCCCCCAAGCCCATTGCATTGATGCATTTCCGAGAGTTTGGACACCTGTCACAGTACTTTGTTGAACACCAGTGGCACCCAAATCCACGGCAAGGGCACCTGTGTAAGCCCATAACAGATTTGCACCGATTTGCCATGACGACCAGAGACTTGCCACACGAATAGACTGCTGGTTAAGTGGCTCCTCTTTTTCAGGTTGGTCGTCGGTCAACGTCATCGCCTGCTAGTTAGAGAGGAAGCCTTCGGGTTTTTCTGTAGAAAAAGCTTGTTAAACCACAGAGATTCTAGTAGGTCTGTTTCGAGATTCCCTAATATTTGAAGTGGAGTGACATAACTTGACTGCAAAAATGGTTCAAAAAATCCAATCAACGGTTCGTAAGCATGAGCTGTGGAGACAGAAATGCCTGAACTTAATTCCCTCAGAAAATCTAACGAGCCCACAGGTTCGGGCAATGCTTGGATCCGATTTTGGTCACCGTTACGCTTGGGATGAGTTTTGGTATGGTGGTCAGAAATATTCGGTTGAAATCGAGGAACAGGCAGTCGAAGCAGCCAAGAAGCTTTTTCAGGCTAAGTATGCCAATGTCCGCCCATTATCCGGTCATCTTTCGTTAATGGCAGTAATTATGGGAATGTGCCAGCCAGGTGATCCCATTGCCATTTCGCATTCTGATAATGGGGGCTATCCGTTAAATCTTCAAGCCCGTTTTCCACTGGATGTCCACTATCTTCCATATCTCCAAGATCAATATTCGATGGATGTGCCTGGTGCCATTGAGCTAATTGGACAGGTTCGTCCACGTTTAGTCATTTTAGGAGCGAGTATTTTTCTAAAACCACACCCAGTCACTGATCTTGCTAAAATCTGCCAAGAGACGGGAACTACACTCGTTTATGATGGGTCTCATGTCTTGGGTTTGATTGCCGGCGGACAATTTCAAAATCCATTCAATGAGGGCGCTCAGATTATGTTAGGAAGCACCCACAAGACCTTTTTTGGCCCTCAAGGGGGAATTGTACTCGTAAAAGATGACGAGGACTTAGCAGAGCAAGTTAGTGTGACTTTGCGTCCGAACCCGGTGTTGGTAGATAATTACCACCACCATCGAGTTGCTGCGTTGGCAGTCGCTTTAGCAGAATTACTGGCTTTTGGTAAGGCGTATGCAAAACAAGTCGTTGATAATTCACAAGAGCTTGCTCAATCGTTAGTGCAGAGAAATATCCCTGTGATTGGCGCAGATTGGGAGTATACTAGCTCACATCAGGTCCTTGTAGAAACAAAGGACTTCGAACAGGGAAAACAGATGTGTACTCAACTAGAGGCAGCAGATATCATTGCTGATGCCGGTGTTCGCCTGGGATCCCAAGAAGTCACTCGTCGCGGCATGAAAACAGCACAAATGCCTGTAATTGCACAACTCATCGCTGAACGGCTGCAAGGGGCAGACCCTTCACAGGTCAAAAAACAAGTGCATTCCCTCACAAGCCAATTTCAAAGTACAGCGTTTTGTTTTGAATGACCAACGTAGAAGAGATTTGACTGTAGGGATTGTGTGATACGTGATGTTCCACGCCTCTGGGGAGTAGCGCCACAAAGTTTTTTGCGTATTCGAATCGATAGTCTAGTACAGAAAGGGGAATTATGATGCCAATTGAGCTGCCTGAGGACTCACCAGATTCGGAAGAGAAGAAATGGCGTTTTCGGAAACCTGGAGACCCACTGGAAGAACCAGTGGCTGATTCCGTTGATGATCCTAGTTCTGAACCTATTGAAGAACCTGAGGAAAGGGCAACCGAGGAACCCACAACCGAACTAGCGGAGGATACACTGGAGGAGGAAATTGAAGAGGCGTCAGAAACTCCTGCAGCGCCCAAAGAACAACCACAGGAAGAGGTTGAAGAGGAAGCAGAAACGTTGGAAGACGAAATTACTTCGCAAAAGACGGAAATTGAGAAAGCGGAGCAGGAAAATCAAGAGATTTCAAAGCAAGTTGAGGACCTTCAGAGTCAAGTTGAAGAAATTAACATCAAGAAAAAAGCCCTAACTAAGGAAATTGCAACTCTAACCAAACAACTCGACCAAGTAAATACTGACAACGCTGAATACCAGGAGCAGATTACTGAGCTGCAAGAGAAACTGCAAAGTACCACTCAAAGTGAGAAAGAAAAGACGAAGAAACTTAAGGATACAAAATCCCAACTTTCTGAGTCGCAAAAAACAGTTACAAAACTCGAAGGGAATTATAAAGCCTTAGAGAAAACGGCAAAAGAACGGGAAGAACATCTGTTAACTCAACTTGAGGCAATGGCTGAACAAATCGGGAAGCTTCGTGAGGTCGTTAGAAAGCGTGATGACGAGTTAGTTACGCTCCAGAAAGATATTCTTGTGAAGAAAGATTTGGCTCAAGGCGCACAAGAAGAAGCCTCTCAGCTTCGAACCGTGGGAATTGTCCAACGCGAAGCAGTACAAGATACCACCGTTTTACGGAGGCGGGTCACTGATCTAGAAGTTGAACTCGAACAGCTGAAAAAGGCACTAGAAAAGGATCCAAAGTATCGAATTTACATGTTAGTGCGTGAGACAGGACAGCGAACCCTCGAAGAGCTAAGTAAGATTCTGGGTGTTGGTGTTTATGAAGCCCGACGACGTGTCCAAGAGCTTGTCCGCGCGGGTCTTTTGGAATTGAAGGATGAGACAGTTACCGTTTCGCGACGGATTAAGTAAACTGGGCTAGTTTTCAATCTTTTAATACCCCATTCTCCTATTACTTGAAGTGCTCCTCCACTATTCATTATGGAGGTTGGAAACCCAAATGATAACAGTATACTACAGCAGAAAAGGCGAGTTTCGAAAACTAGCGAAGGGTGAAGAATTTCAGAAAATCTGGCGCGACACAGACTTCATTTGGCTTTCTGTATTAGATCCCTCTGTAGAGGAGTACACTCAACTTGGACTGTACTTGTCAGTTGATTCCAAAAGCCTCTCACGAGTTCTCGAACAATCCCAGCGTGGTCGTTATCATCGGTTTTATGATTATTCAGCTTTTCACGTACCAACTATTGTAGCTGAACCGTTTCAGCATACCGAACCCGTATTGATTTTATTGGGGGAAAAAATGGTTGTCACCGCGGGAAAAATCATTCCAGAGGGTGCTGTTGATGAAGTTGAAGAGACACTAAGAAATCTTGTAACCGCAAAACAACAAGTCTCCCCATCTTTAGTCGCGGTTCGATTCGTCCAAGAAATCATCGAGAGGAACACCATCATTATTGATGAGATAGTTAATGCCACCAAGGAGCTGGAAGCGCGATACGCTGATATCAACATCACAACACTACTGGAAGAGATTCAGCGTATTCGATCCCTCCAAAACGAGTTTTACCAGCATTTGACTACACAACGCCACTTCGTGGATATGATGCTACAGCACGTGCCACGATATCTCCAACTAACTGACGAGTTGCGAGCATTACTCGATACATCGATTTCAGAACTCGAACGGCAGCAACAAGCTCTCGAAATTAACGCCCGAAATCTCACTGACCTTGTCTCGTTGCATTCCATTTTACTTGCTAACCGGTTAAATCGAATTATCGTGATTCTTACTGCAATTACAGTTACTGTGGCGATTCCATCTCTTGTAGCTAATATCCTTGGCATGTATAACATCTTCTGGCCTTTTCCTTTGTTTTATCTTCCATATGGGGTTCCAGTTTATACGTGGCAAATCCAATTTCTCATAATTCTTCCTGCAGTTATCATCCCCTTAGTGTGGGTGATTAGAAAAGGCTGGATTCGTATTTCGGAATCCAAAGAGAAGGCCAAATAACGAAGCTTTCAGCATTAATTCACACCCAAACGGAAAATAATGGACGGATGTACTATGCTAGATTCCAGTAAGTTCTTGTCACTACATCAATTAGTTCGTAAGCACATTTCTCACGGAAGTCATGTTTACTTGGAAGGATTGCTTGTCAACCGGTTACCCATGGCTGCGGTTCATGAGATTATCCGTGCTCAGCTCCGAGAACTCCGAGTCGTTAGTGCACCAAATGGTTTAGCCATAGACCAGTTAGTTGGTGCTGGTGCAGTTGCTGAGCTCGAATTCTACTTTCTTGGATTTATGACTCGAAACGGATTTGCTACAATGCGCCGTTTCCGTGAAGCTACTGAGACGGGAGCGCTTAGAGTCAAAGAGAGCATGGGATATGCGATCTGCATGGCTTTACGTGCAGGAGCATTTGGCATTCCTTTTATTCCCTTACCAGATTTCCGAGGATCCGACTTGCTATCAGTTCGACAGGATTACCAAGTTATGCAATCTCCCTATGGTTCCCAGGATACGGTCATAACAGTTCCAGCGTTGCGCCCGGATGTTTTGATGTTACATGCTCACTCGGCAGACGCAAAGGGAAACATAATCCTTGACGAGCCCTGGACTAATTTTACCCTTACCACGGCCCAAGCATGTCAGAAGGTATTAGTCACCGTCGAGAAAGTGGTCGATAACGAGGTCTTCGAACCCCAAACCATTACACTTCCCCATTTTCTTGTCGACGCAATTGCGCAAGTCCCCTATGGCGCTGCGCCGACAGCGTTGAATCACCGATACGAAGTCAGCACTTCACATATCCAACTTTATCAAAAACACGCGCAGACACAAGAAGGCTTTGACGAGTATCTACAGGATTACATCCAGTCCTGTTCGGATCATTCTTCATTCATCGATAAGGCGGGAATACCACCTCCTTGGAACGAAACTAAATCGTCATCAGAACAAGGAGGGAGCTCAAAATGATCAACCCTGCAAAAGATTACTCTTTTGATGAGCTGATTATATCCACGCTCGCTCGGCAGTTAGAAGATGAGACCCGTGTCTTCACCGGTGTGGCTAGCCCTGTACAAATGCTTGCTACATTACTTGCGCAAGCAACCCATGCACCAAATCTCTTGTATTTCACCATTCTTGGCACCATTAATCCAAAACCTCATGTTACTCCCTTTTCCACAGGTGATCCTCACCTCTTCGACAACTGCGAGAACGCAATTACCTTTCCAGAGATTTTCGATTTAGCGAATAATGGGCGAATGGATGTGGCATTTCTTGGGGGAGTTCAGATTGACCAGTTTGGTAATTTGAATATGAGCATCATTGGAGACGATCCAGAACACCCCAAAGTTCGACTCCCCGGCGGAGCCGGAGGACCATTGATGATTCGCAGTTTCCGTCGCATCATTTCATGGCGACCAAACCACAGTCAACGTAGCCTGGTAAAGCAAGTTCCATTCATTACTAGCCCAGGATGGATTCCAGCAGCAAAGGGACCCCGTCATGGAGGACCGGATGTAATTGTCACTGATTTATGCGTCTTCCAGTTTAATCGGAGTACAAACCGGATAAATCTCAAATCTATTCATCCGGGTACTGAGCTCAGGCAAATCAAAGAGCAAACGGGTTTTCCGTTTGCTATTCCTGCCAAGGTTGTAACTACCGAACCTCCATCAAAGAAGGAAATCGAAGTACTCGCAACAAAGGTGGACCCGTATGATAAGCGAAAATCCTTACTCAAAGCCACTTCTTAGGATTGGGAAATCCAGAGGACACAAATGTTTATAAGTTGTTTATCCACTGTCGCGAAGCGAGCGCGGGAAACAGAGCGTAGTTCGTGGTGAGAGTTGTGTTAACAGATAAGCAATTCAACTATCTGAAGCGCCTAATTGTGCGCCGTGGATATGAAATCACCCAAAGAGTGGAAGGAGAAAAAGAAGGCGTTATTGATATTCATGCCAAATACACAAAGAAGAAAGCCAAGGATACACTCCTAGTTCGTGTAATTTTGGACACTCCAACAGTTGGCGTTGAAATCTTACGGAACACCATTAAAGCAAGAGATAATGGCGAGTTTACTCACGCTATCATCATTGGCGGAGAACGCTACACTTATGCCGCCCGACGTGAAGCCAAGGAAATGGATGTTGAACTATTACACCATCGATTTCTCTCAATTGATCTCTTCTTACATGACTTGGTGCCTGAACATGACATCATCACAGACAAAGAAATCGGAGAAATCGAAAAGGAATATGGCATTAATCGGGAACAATTACCCAAAATTAAAGCGGGGGATCCTGCAGCTAAAGCCATTGGGGCCCGTCCTGGGGATGTTATCCGAATCGTTCGAGAATCCGAAACAGCAGGCCGCCATGTAGTTTTCCGATACTGCGTTGCCTAATCTTTGATTCAGTGAGAGTGTTCGAGGAAATCGGCGAGTTCGGTTTTCGTAGGTAACGCCGTCATTGCGCCCATTTTTGTGATCACAAGTGATGCAACGGCAGTACCCTGTTGCACCGCTTCTTCAAGAGAGAACCCTTGCACAAGCCCTACGATTAAACCAGCATCGTAGCCATCACCTGCTCCTGTCGAATCGACTACTTCAACAGCATATGGTGGCTGAGTGAACTTTCGAAATTTCCCTCGTGGAGTTCTTTCAGAAATCAGACTCCCACGAGGTCCCATCTTCACACAAATAATTGGGGGTCCCATTTCATGCGCACGGATAAGGGCTTTGTCGAGTTTATCGGTTCCCATTAGCATCAGAATCTCTTCTTTCGAGGGAAGAAAGATATCTGTAAATTCTAAGATTGCACGGGTTACCGAATGACATTCAGCTAGTCCATTAGCCCAGAGATCGATTCGCAGATTAGGATCGAAGCTAACCTTTCCTCCATTGGCGTGTGTTAGTTTTGCCGCATGCAAGGTGGCTTGCCGACTTGGGTCTCGGGTTAAACTTACACTCCCTAAATGTAGATACTGAATTTGCCGTAGCCAATCCTTGGGCAGTTCTGATTTTGTTAAAAGAATATCTGCGCATGACTCACGATAAAAAAGAAATTCTCGATCCCCTGCTGACGAACGACTTACAAAGGCAAGGGCCGTTGGAGCCTCTTCGGTTTGTTTAATTCCTCCTGTGTTTACACCATTTTCATTAAGCTCTGAGATTAGAAAATCGCCGAACGTGTCAGCACCCACTTTGCCAATGAACCCACTAGGAACTCCTAATCGCGCTATGCCTACTGCCACATTTGCTGGCGCTCCACCAGGGTATCTCCGAAAAGAGTGAACAGAATCGAGAGCCCCGGTTTGTTCAGCAATGAAGTCAATGAGTGCTTCACCTAAGCAGGCAACGGTTGGAGGTTTACTCTTTGAGTGGGATTTGATCATCAAGGAACATTTATTCTTTGTACCTTAAAATGTGAATGTCGCGTTGTCTTTGCCAACGTGAATCTCTCCACCGAAGTATCTTGCAGCCCCATCAAACAAAGCGTGTTCATCACGGGCCCGTGCACGACTCGTATGAATCAAAACCAAAGTTTGAACACCAGCCTTTGCAGCATCCATCCCAGCCCCTTCAGGGCTCGAATGCCCTTTAGCAATTGCATAACTATGTACGGCTGTAGGAAAGGTAGTATCATGAAAAAGTGCCCGAGCACCTTTTGCTAAAGCCAAAAGAGGTTTGCAATTGGGGGCTGTATCGGGTACAATCACAACCTTGGTTTTCCCTTGAATAATTCCGTACCCTGCCGTCATGGTCGTGTGACAGGCTGCTGCAGCCCATATTTCAGTGTTGGATTTGGAGAGTGAAATAAGATATCCCGGATCCCCAGGAGTGAAGGTTTCAAAATTCACAAAATCGGGAATCCCACGTGGATTATAAAATCGGATGAACCCAGTGACGTGATAAAATGCATTCACTGGGCAGAAAATCGTTAAGGGCTTCTTTCGGTTATTTCGTTTCATCCGACGTAATAAAGCCCCAAGGAACATGACATGGTCTGGGTGGCGGTGTGTGATGAAAATATGACTTACCGTGAGGATGTCTTTTCGAAGACCGAGGAGCCGCCGAGTGCCGGCGTCGATGAGGATTCGATCACCTTTACCAAGATCAATGAAGAAGCTAGACCAACTTCCTTTGATGGTGGGAATAAATGATGAGCTTCCTAATACTTCAATTCGCATGAAGAACTTCCACGTCCCGTTAACAGGATACAAGCACCTTATGGAAGATGGGTGCAACCTACTCTAAAAGATTAAGGAGCTACTGTCCGGCGTTCTCAGTTTCTTCTTCCCCATGCAATTCGTCAATTTCTGGAAGAGGAGTCGCATCCTCAGCCTCAATGCGAGCAACCGTATATAGCATGATGGCGTAAAGCCATTGGAGACCTGCTTCAGCAGTGCAGTTAACCTGGAAATTCAATGGAGTAGGTTTTTCTTTGAACTTGAGGCGGGCGACTAAAGCAGTTGGAGTACGTATAATGACGAGGTCTTGGCTTAAAGCTGAGAATCGAGCAATGGTTTGACGTTGTTCATTTCTGATACGCACTAAAGGGGAATTCAAGACTGAATGAATTGAGAGGAGTTCGTTATCACCTTTGATGAGAGTATACCGAAGCACATGCCCTATGTACGCGGATTTAATTTTCATGGGAGTGGAGTCAGGTGTCTTAATAGGTCGTAGTTTGTAGTGAATCGGAGTTGTGGGGTGTTTGGTTACTTCATAGAGGGGGGATCCTGAGCCGTCTCTTACTTCGAGTTTCCAGCCGTGTGGATGAAGAGAAGGTTTCAGGAGGTAGTGATGGGTTCGCAGGGAGGTCTGGGAAGGTGTTGTAGCCTTCTCAGATTCATCAGATTTCGACATGAATTAAACCACTTGTGGTCATCTAGGGAAGCGGGGGATGGATTCTTTCCCCGCGTGGGTATTCTACTTGGAAGGAGTAGGTGATTTTGGTTTCACCTTCCTGGGGGACTTCAAGTTCCCAGGTGAGTATTCCCAGTTCATCTTTGGAGGGTTGGGGAGAGAATTTTCGGTCTTCAATCTTTATGATTTCGGAATCACTGTGGGGAATCCGGTCCATAATTTTGACCGCACTCATTTTCTTCCGATAGTTTTTGATGGTTAATTCATAGGCATAGTCCCTTGCGACATTTCCTTTGAGTAACCCCTTCTTTTCGGTGCTTTTGGCAACGAGCTTCTTTTCCACTTTGAGATCATAAGAGAACCGCATACCCACATCGACTTTCTCGTTGGGTGCAACGAGTTCAAGATGGGTTTCACCAAGATATTCGTCCTGGAAATAGATTCGTGCGCGTCCAGGAAGTAAGACACTGGCACCATTTTCTATGGTGGTTACTTCGATGGCTTCAGCAAAGTCTACGGCATTCCAGAAGAATTTACGATCCGCTTCGAGTGTGATTTGGCTTGTGGGAAACGCATGTGGTTCACCATCAGCTGCCACTTTTACTGGATCTGGGAGGACGAACACATGGACGCCACCGATTTCCATCGCTGTGGCAGTGACAGGTGGGGGAGCCATCTCCGGCATTGGCTCTTCAGCCATTATGGCGAGTTCTTCAACTTCAAAATCATCCGCTGCGGCTCCAGCAGCGGCAGGAGCTGAAACCTTGGCTGATTTCAACTTATCTCTTCGACGCCGTGGTGGTGGAGGACGATAAATTGAGAGAAAATAAGGCGAGGGCTCAGTAATTGATGCTGTGCGCCGAGAAGCCGTTGACACAGTGAGATTCACTCTATCCCAGTCTTCTTGGGTATTATTTTGAACCACCGTATACATTGTTACTTCCGTTGAATCTTCGGAGAGGATGAAATCATAGGTGGGTTCCCAGTAGGCATTGCTGACAAAATATGAGATGTTGAACTCGCATTTCCCTAATTTGTGGGCATCAACATTGACAAAGACGCTGTTGCTGATTTCATATTGGTTAACCTCACTTCGGAATTTCTCAATTTCGCGGTTCACAATTGCAATCTCTTTTTGGACTTTTTCTCGGTCTTCATGTAATTTCATTTGAGCTTTAGTCAGGGCGTTAACCTGCGTCGTCACTAACGTCTCTAGTGTGCTGAGTTGGTCTACGTTACTTTCACCTGCTGGAATCCAGCGGGAAAATTCTCCCGCTGAGTTATCAAGAACCTGGATATAGAAATTCATTCGACGAGTTAACCGTTCGAGCTCGCTTTGGATCTTAGTGAGTTGCTTTTGTAGCTCTTCACGTTTTTTGACAAGCGTATCCAGTTTTGCATAACCGGTTACTTCAACGGTCGTGTCAACGGTGTCGAAACTGACAATCGTAGCATGACCACGACCAGAAACCCGAACGCTTTCCGTATCTAAATATTGTGTGAGATTCGCGATTTCGAGTTTATGCGAACCAGGCTTTAATTCAATTGACCCAGTTCGTTCGATTTTGGCACCGTTTCGGTAAATCGTGACTGCCTTAATTTTAGTATCTAGTTTTGGTAATTTCGCCATATCCGTCTACCTCGATATTCAGAGAATCTGAGACTGCCTTCAGGCTAGGAATTTACCCGTAAAAACCTTCTGGGTCATTTGTTTTCAACAACATCCGCAGATGGTGGAGTCGGTCTTAGTGTTCCAAAATCCTCTATCAATGGTATTTCAGTTCGTGGGAGAAGGCGAAGAAGACTATAACCTACGGTGATTGTGAAGACCGTTCCGATGGCGACTTTGGTGGGTGTAATTATTCCAGCTGTTAGCCACATCCAGTAGAGAGCGTCTGGAGTTAGGGTGTAGAAGAACCAATAGGTTTGACCGGGTATGAGGACAAAGACACGAAACAGGATATCCGCTTCGAGCCCAATGATTGCCGCAAAAAACAGTAGGAGCCAGATATTGGTCCAATGATCCGAAGGCCACCAGTTTCGATTAATCATGAGTGAGAAAAGGAGGAGCAGCCCGAAGGCAAGAAGAATATCCCAGATTCCAATCAGTGGTAACATCCAAGTAACGGGATATAGAAAATAGCCACCAAGAAAAATGGCATAAATAATAAGAACCGGCTTCCAGCGACGTTGAAAAATAAACGCAGCACAGACCGTTCCAACCACAGCACCTAGCATGAAAATCAACTCATAGGGATCCCGATAACGGAGCATGTGTCCCAATAGACTACCAAATCCAACTGTGACTAGTCCATACAATGGCCCAAGTAAAACACCAATAATTGGGGCAAAGAGAAAGATCCAAGAATCCCAGATGCCTCCATAAAACCCAGGAAGCATGGGGATGACATCGAACACCGTTACAAATGCAATGAATACAGAGAGGTAGGCGACGATTCGACTCCGGTTATTTCCTATCGCGAGCACCATTTTGTCCGCATACCCCTGTCTTTTTGATATTAACTCTAGCATCATACTAGCGAGAAATTTCTAGAGTACTTGTCGCGCAAATTGTAAGGAGAGTTTGATTTCACGTTGCCCATCTTTCGTCGCGATTCCCATATGACCAGGAAGTAGCATTTCAACTGGTAGGCTTGCCAACCGTTCAATCGACTGGATGAGCACCTTTCCATTTCCTGTTGGAAAATCGACACGCCCAAAGGATCCATGTCGAAACACCACATCTCCTGAAATCAATAGCTTGTGGTTTGGCTCAAAGAAGCATAGACTTCCAGCACTATGACCAGGCGTTGACAAGACTTCAAAGGAATAGGCTCCAACCTCGAAGACATCTCCATCATGGAGCTTCTTTGCCACGGGAATAGGTGGCAGACGTTGTCCCAGCATACTCCCAAGGACTATGGTGTCATCACCTTGCTCCAAGAGGGAACCTTCTTCCTCGGACACCCACACTTCCAGATCTTTTAATCGCCCTTTAAACTCCGGAGTTGACCCTGAATGATCCAAATGCGTATGAGTAAGAATGAGTCGATCCATCTGCTTGAGTTCAAGTCCTAGTTCTTTAATGGCATCAACTGTATCTTTGAAGAAATGGTGAATTCCTGCATCAAATAAGACAAACTGTTTCCTGTCTTTCACTAAGAAGATATTACTATCGGGCAACATCCCTTCCCGCGCCATAATCCAATAAAAATCATCAAGCACCTTCTGAACCCTTTTCGCAGCCATAACCACCAACACCGATTTGTGAAACTAATTCCTTAGCGCTGAACAACACAACTAGCGTCCCGTCTGACGAACTCCATCAAAAGCTTTTGCCACTAACAGACAGCTAGAACTCTCCTTTTCTTTATATCACCCGGTAATATGTGGACCTAGAAGCAGATGATACGTAGGCACATACCGTTGGAGTACCCAACCTTATACTCAAACTCGCCACAAGAAGAGTGAGCTCTCCCAGATCCGCAATGGATCATGAAGAGATTAACCTCTCTTCGTCCCAGTCCTTAAGGCCCGCAAGGGCCTTAATTTCTTTTTTTCCAATTATTCCTTTGCGAAGCGTTGGCTGATCCATGGATCTGCATCTTGGTGGTATCCACGTTTTTCCCAATAGCCTAGTTCTACATCTTCGATGAAGGTGATGCGGCGGACCCATTTGACGCTTTTCCACGCATAGAGCCTTGGAACGACGAGGCGGAGAGGCCAGCCATCCTCAACACGGAGGTGTTCATCGTTACGATTCCAAGCTAAAATGACATCATCTTCCATGGCAACTTCTAATGAAATAGCCGAAGTGTATTCATGTTCGGCATGGATTAATACAAACTTTGCTGAAGTTTTGGGTTCTACACGCTTGACGATTTCCTGAAACAGAACTCCTTCCCATTTATTGTCTGGAACACTCCACCCTTCCACGCAATGAAAATCACTGAGCTGAGTGGTAACAGGTAATGCTCGAAATTCTTTGTATGAGAACACATGAGGATTAGCAACTTCGCCTTCAACGGTTAGAGTCCAGGTATCGGCGTCAAAGGGGTCGGGCATCTGTTCAACGGTACGGACTGGAAATCCGGTAATCCAGCGTTGACCAGGAGGTAAGCGTGGTTTGCGAGAAATCAGAATCACTTCGCTAGGTGATTCGCACTCTTTGAGTTCAAATAGCCTTCGGATTTTCCTTTAAGGCACTTGTTCTGAGGGATGCCGCATTGAGTAGGAATAAAAAGCCTGTGAACAGGATTCATCTATCCTTGGAGACAAAAGAATCATGAGAAGCTACTTGACGGTTTATATTAGCAGTGAAGGCGCTGCACCAAGTGAGGTTGTCGAACGCCTCATGCGCATGGGTTTCCAACCAGTCGCAGGCAACTATGATTTTATGATTGATTGGGACGAAAATGGCACCGTCCAGGATATGATAGAGGTGGCAAACCAAGTCCACGCTACGCTAAAGGGGTGTAAAGTCATCTTCAAATTGGAATCCGTGCCCACGAAATGAGGTGTGGCACCATTTTTACTCGATGACTTTCATAATGAATTTGCCGTTCTTGTAGAACAGTTCGTCATCAGCGAATACTTTCCCGCTCTTTGACATGTCCGCTAGTAGGTCCCAGTGAATCGCTGATTCATTTTTCCCACCGGCTTCTTCAAAGCCATTACCAAGGGCACAATGCATTGTACCGGTGAGTTTCTCATCAAACAAGATATTCTTGGTAAATTTCGTAATACCTGGGTTTGTACCAATCGCAATTTCACCCAGTCGCTTTGCACCATCATCAATTCCAAGAATGTGATCCAAGAGATCTTGACCCTTTTCAGCAGTGGCTTTGGTAACAACTCCTTTCTCAAAGGTTAAGGTGATGTCTTCAACTTCCTTTCCCATGAAGATACCGGGATAAGAGAAGCGAATTGTCCCTTCGACACTGTCTTCAATTGGAGAAGTGAACACCTCGCCATCGGGCATATTCAAGTGGCCATCGCAATTTACCCAATTGCGGCCTGTTACTTTGGCAGTGAGATTAACATCTTCACTTTCGAAGCGGATGATGTTTTTCGTATTGAGGTATTCAGTGATTTTCGCTTGGGTTTTGCTGAGTTTTTGCCAGAGTTTAATCGGGTTGGGTTTGTCGACAAGACAGGCACTGTACACGAATTCCTCGTATTCTTCAGTTCCCATGTTGCCTTCTTGTGCAAGACTCGCAGAGGGGTATGGGACAAGGGCGTACCAGCCTTGTTTTAGTCGGGCAGTGAAGCGTTTCTGGAGTTCGGTTTGAGCCTTTGCAGCTCGTGCTTGTTTCGCGGGATCTACATTGGCCATAGCCTTCCGATTACTTGAGGAGAAGATGACGATGTAGCCGTCGATTTTGTCAACCATGTCAAGAAGTAACGGATTCAGGTAATCCAGTTGGTGGTCTTGGGCGTATTTGAAGAAGATTTCTTGAGTTCGGGGAAGATAGATACGAGTAAAGGGATGTCCGCCTGCTTTCACGATTTCTCGGGTTAATTCGAGAACCAAGGGCTCGGAGAAGGCGGGGGCACTGATACCAATCATGTCGCCTTTTTTAACACCAAGTGAGTATTCAACTGTGAGTTGAGCAAGTCGAGAAATGCGCTCATCAACCATAGTATGTTCACCTTGTGGTTGCCGTGGGTGTATTGGGTTGAGCAGAAAAAGGTTTGTGTTGGGGACCGAATTTTTAGAAGTGGATGCCACGTTTCCGACAGACCCATTTCACCGCTTCCATTCCAAAGATGGCTGGAGCAGCCAGGAGGAATGTGACACACCAATCAATGGCGGTTAGGGGGATGAACTGGAATTCGATGCCAAAGCTGGCAAGAATGATGTTGACTTCGGGGATGTACATTAGACCTGCGAACATGAGGAAGACAAGTCCGATGAGTACATAGATGAGCCAGTAGCTTTCAAAGCGAATGGATCGCCACATGGATTGGTTAATGCGGCGAATACTGAGAATCATCAGGGATTCAGCGAAGAGAAGAACTGCAATCGTCATGGTGAGTCCTTTGAAAAACGCATCAGGACTATATGATTCTAGGAGAGTACTTCCAGGAAGTACCGCAGTGAGGGTGAAGTAGAAGGCACAGGTGGCACCCAAGAAGATGAGGAAAGCGTTGAGCAGTAGGTATGAGCCCAACCATTTTGTGATGATGGATTCAGTATCGCGGGGTTTTTCTTCCATGACGTATTTCGCGGTTCGATCGAAGACCAAGGCTAGACCGGGCCAGGTATGACTTGAGATGGTGAGAAAGATGTGTTGGGCAGGTGTAAGAAAAGGAATTCCTAGGAGAAACGTGCCAAAGAAGAGGATGGATTCACCGACGTTAATGCAGATGTAGAAGAAGATCATTACTCGAATCTTGCTGAAAAGACCTCGACCCTGTCGAATGCCTTCGACGATGGAGTTGTAGCTATCATCGGCGATAATCATGTCAGAGGCTTCTTTGGCTACATCGGTGCCGGTTATTCCCATGGCAATGCCGACATCACTCATGCTTAGTGCGAGGGCATCATTAACCCCATCACCCGTTACAGCAACGGCTCGTTTGGCTTTCTTGTAGCGTTCAACGATGACTTGTTTATCCTCTGGATCAACTCTGGCAAAGACACTAATGCGACTGAATTTCTCCTCAGGGATATTGACGGCATCTTTGCCTTCAATGACAAGATCACCTGTATCAACGATAGCCAACTGGCGCCCAATAGTTTCAGCGGTTGCTGCAGCGTCTCCTGTAATCATCACAGTTTTTATTCCAGCATTGGAAACTTCAACGACAGCATCCCGCACACCTTCTCGGGGAGGATCGACAATACAGACAAATCC
>JAEOTD010000009.1 GCA_016839995.1 Candidatus Hermodarchaeota archaeon | reverse complement strand
TCAGTTTGGATTGGAAGCATTATTATTCCGGAAGAGAGGAGTAAAGGCGGTGGAGGCGTTTCGATGGGTGACTTGTTGTATACTGTAATCTATTACATTATTCACGCACTGATTTGTGGTGTGTTCTACACGCTTGTGGCGTGGGGAGTATTACGGGTTATGACAAAAGAGAACCCGTCATTTCTTCGCGTGTATTTAATCGCATTTTTTGGCGCTTTACTGTTTCATTACTCGTTGGTTTGGCTTACGTCCTTGATTTTGCTTGTAACTGGATTTTGGGTACATGGGTCGGTCGTTGTTTTCGTTTTGGCTTGGTGTGCTCCTTACCTTGTGCCTTTCTTCTATTTCCTTGTAGGCTTCAAATTCGTATTGGATCTAAAGTGGTCCCATGCACTTACGGTTGCCTTGATTCTCATCTTGTTGAGCATACCGTTTACTGTATTGACCTATTGGATACTGTTACCGCTGGTGCCCATTCTTTGGGTCATTAAAAGTTGGCCCACACCCTAATCCTCGACATCACGATATTTCGTAGGGATTTTTGAGGAGGGCTACTCTTGGGTATGGAGAGGTCGGTGAGTGTGACAGTTGAAAACAGGTTGTGGTTTAACGCCTATCGGGAAGTTGTGACAGAGACGGATAACGAGCCAGATTGGACTCTAATGGAATATTTACCATTGATCTCATCGGGTCCTGTGCTGGATTTAGCCATGGGGAATGGGCGAAATGCACTGTTTTTCGCAAAACTTGGATTTGAAGTTGATTGTGTGGATGTGTCTAAGACATGGGTAAAGAAGTGTCGGGAACGTGCCAAAGAGGAGAACCTCAACATGCACATCTATGAGGCAAGATTGCCGGCTTTTGAGATTCCTCAACGTCGTTACGCGTTAATCATTGCATCTAAAATTTTGCAGTTACTCCGTGTTCCCGAAATTCAGGCGATTGCTGAACAAATCTATTCAGGGCTAGCGAAACGGGGCATTTTGTATGTACGCACCTTTTCGGTGGAACATGTGAAACGTTCTGAGAAAATCCCACAACTTGAGCAAGTAGAACCAAACACCTACTATTCACCAGAACATCAACAAACCTATCATTACTTCACCCGGGATGAACTCCCGTCATTGTTTCCAAAATTAAAAATTCTCTACTACATAGATGGGATAGAAGTTGATCGCACCCGGAAGAAACCACGGTATCCATGGGTCATTGAATATCTTGGACAACGAATGCGTTGATGTTCTGCCGGTTTCTGGAAGCATTTAAGGATGAACCACCCAGCTGAATTGTTGGGTATTCAAAGGATGTGAAGTGTGTGAATCCTCGTTGGTGGTTTCTCCTTCTTCTACCATTTACTCTGACATCACTGTGGATCATTCCGCAAACAAGTGGGTTGAATCAGGATCGATTGATTCCGGATTACTGGCCTACCGATGATTGGCGAACGTCACCACCGGAATTGCAGGGGATGAGTTCGGTGGTTCTCCAGCAATTACATGCGTTTATTCGGAGTCAGGGGCTTCCATTGGATTCCTATTTAGTGGTTCGTCATGGGTATATCGTCTATGAAGACTATCCAAGCGCTTTTACGGCTGACAATTCGCATATTCTTCATTCGGTGTCAAAAAGTTTTACTTCAGCATTAATCGGAATCGCGATTGATGAAGGATACATCCCCAGTGTGGACGAACCAGTGGTGAACTTTTTCTCGGATCGGACAATTGCGAATTTAGATGACCGGAAACAGAGAATGACTGTCCGACATCTGTTGAATATGCGTGCGGGACTAGAATGGGATGAATGGTCCCATCCATACACGGACCCTCAAAATGATCTTCATCAGATGATCTTCAGTGCCGATTGCATTCAATTTATGCTCGATCGACCCATGGCAGCCGAGCCTGGCACAACCTGGGTCTACAACACTGGTGCTTCCCACCTCCTTGCAGGGATCATCCATGAAACTACGGGACAAATTCCCCTCGAATTCGCGTTTGACCACCTCTTTGGGCCACTAGGGATTACTCATGCGTTTTGGACCCGAGACCGAAATGGACTAAATTTTGGTGGAAGTGAACTGCATCTCCGACCCCGTGACATGGCAAAATTCGGATTACTCTATCTCAACGATGGAGAATGGGACGGGGATCAAATCATCCCTACGGAATGGGTTGTGCAATCGCAAAGATCCGCCACTCAACCCTGGTCGGGGACAGGTTATGGGTATCAATGGTGGAAGCAATTATCAATGAGCACTTTTGAAGCCCGGGGCTTACATAGTCAATGGATTATAGTCCACCCTGAATATGACCTAATTGTCGTCCAAACAGCTTCTGATTTCGACGGCGAAATCAATGTCTTTGGTCTAGTACAAGATTATGTCTTTCGCGCCATCGAAGAATTTTCACCAATTACTGCTAATCCCTTGGCACTTGGGATAGTAATATCCCTCGTGGTTATTGTTCCTGTTGTTCTTGTTGGATTCTACTTCTACCGAAAACGTGCTGTGCCTTCAGCATAACCTCTGAGTATAGTTGTGGAGTCTATAAGGGTCATTGCAAGGGATGCAATGATTACACAATGGTCACAGAAAGAGCTTCTCTGGCAAAAGTACTCGTCGCTGGAGCAACTGATGTTGGAAAAACCAGCCTGATCAACCACCTGGTCTTTGGAGAATTCACCGATGTCACACCAACCATCGGTGTAAATTTCGCCCAGAAAATCTGTCACGGCGAAGAAGGGCCAATTAACCTCAGCATTTGGGACCTAAGTGGTCACGAACGGTTTAGGTGTTTGATGCCTCGTTTCTGTCAAGGAGCGACAGGAATTGCCTTAGTGTTTGATGTCACAAAACCTGAATCCCTCAATGCTGCCAACCAATGGTTAGAGTTCATTGCTTCATGGAATCCTTCTCACGAAAATCCTTCCATCATCCTTGTCGGAAATAAAACCGACCAGCAATCAGTGATTCCTCTAAAAACAATTCAAGAGTTTTGTACTCGTCATCCTATCTCCGAGTATATTCTGTGTTCAGCAAAGACCGGGAAAAACGTAAAATTAGTGTTTAGTGCCCTCTGTTCTGCCATGCAACGCAACCAGCTTGGGCTCACGGAACACCACCCAAGCCTTGTCCATAGCCCCATGTAATGTCTTCACCAAGTTTCAATCGGTAGCCTCTCACATAACCACAATTGGGGGGAGAGATTTAACACTCTCCGACGGAGTTGAATTTTTTGGGGGTTTACCGTAAGGACACACATTCATGCAAATTGAGCACTCTAAATAACTCTGTGGAGTTGGGCGCGGTGTTAATTTTGCTTCAAGGCGTCGTACATCTTCAGGAACCTCTGGTGCATCTGGGCACTCCAGAGAATACACCATACACCGTGTAGGTGTGCATTTGTAGGGTGACAATGCCTTTGTGGGACACGCTTTCAGACATTTCTCACAGTCTCTGCAAAGATCTTCTTGAAATGGCTTATCTGGTGTGAGTTCAGCATCGGTTAGAATTGCGATGAGATTGACGCGAGGACCATGAGCGGGTGTGATAAGCAAGGTGTTCTTCCCTTGCCACCCTAAGCCACATTGAACCGCGATGGGTTTGAGTGGAATTCCCACCGAATAGATGGCTTCATATCCTTCACTTTGGAGGAAGGTGATTATTTTCCATGCCTTATTCTTCATTACTTCATAACCCAGAAAATATCCTTCAAAGGGGTCAAAGGGTGATTCGGGACCTTTCCGTACAGAACTCGGCGCTGTAACATTGAGATTAAAGATTTTATCCCAAATATGGAACGCCAGAATGATTATCGATCTGACAGTGGGAAATTCCTCGTCAGGATATTGGAGCTTCCTTACTTGCCCAACCCACCCATGAGGAAGATTCTCAAGTTTATCCGGATGAGTGATTCCGACGTCGGCAAATCCCACTTTCTTTGCCAATTGCTTGACTCGTTGGGTCAGTGATTCTGTCAATTTTATCACCAATTGAAACTGATGTGCCGGTGAAGCATATTCTTTCTACCGTCAAATGACGGCATGAAACGGTAAAATTAACTGATGAAAAAGGAAGGCTGTGACAATGTTAGGTTATAGCAGCTGAGGTAATGCGTTGTTTGACTTCCAATGGAAGATGCACATAGAGCTGTAAAAACGGCATCAATGACGATAACAGCTTACTTTCGCCCTTTTGTAAATGCTCTTGAAACGTGGTACGTGGAACCCGTTTCAAGGCTGCAAGGTTCTTCACATTCGTTTGCCGGGGAAAACTATAATATCCATTTGAATGCGCCATCACCAAGGCTGCGAGCTGTTTCTCTGTTAAGCTAGAAAAGAGTGCATCCACTGTGAGAGTTAACGAACTTGAAATCATTCCTTCAAAGGGGGCTTTCCGAATGATTTCGTATTGATAGCCTTTCTCGTCAAATCGTTGAAAGAGCTGATCAATATCCTCGTGGCGAAATACAATGACCCGGTAGTATTCCCACCCTTCATCATGGATGACCGGTGATAGGTGCAGAATGTTAAACTCATCAATCAGTTCAGAAATGGTCCCTTCATACTGACATGCACATTGCTTCACAATCAGATGAATCCGACCCTTCTCAAAGGTTTGTTCTACAATTCCAGAAAGTTGGGCTAATTCTTCCATCACCTGTGCTTCGCTCTCTTTGCTAACTGAGACAATTTCTATCACATCGTGATCTCCATTGCACCAAAAAAACATCTTTAGAGATGGAAATCTTCGGGAAAAGTCCCCAAAGGGGCAATCATGAATGATTTTGAAGACGAGTTCGAATAAAGGCAAAATTGCTACCTCGCTCGTTTCTACCTTCTACTCTTACATATAAGTACACCCGTCATATGACGGGTTATATGGTGAAACCTAGAAAACTGAACGCTCTACTTGCCAAGAAGTTTCTTGAAGTCATCACAGAGCTCGGTATTGCGAAGCATAACTCCAATAGTTGAAACCAAGTTAGAGAGGTATTTAATCTCCCAAAGATCAGCCTCACGGAAAATTTCTGAAATGGGCTCATTGTCCGGGGCTTTTCGCCACAATTCCATGGTTATGCTATCATGCTGTTCAAGATACTGTTCGACTAATTTCTCGAATGTTGCAAAATCCTTCAGTTCCACTTCAAAGAGTTCAGGGAGCAGGATGCTTAATCGCTGAATGATTTTTTGTCCTTTTTCTTTCTTCCACCATTTGTCTTTAGGTTTCCCTTCTCCAAGTACGAAAATGTTCGCGGAGCGGCAAAATAGTTTTTCAGTTAAGCGGCTGTCGTGTGGTTTTCGGTGTCCACATTCAATCACTAAGCCAGCTTTTTCAAGGACTTCAAGATGTCGATACACGGTTTTAATGGTTTTATCATAGGTTTCCTTGCTTGGGTTGAAATACAAGGCATGAACTTCTTTGACCGTGAGATTCTTTCCAATCATGGCTTTGATGATATCGCCATGCTCTTTTGCTACAGCTTGCTG
>JAEOTD010000078.1 GCA_016839995.1 Candidatus Hermodarchaeota archaeon | reverse complement strand
CTCGTCCTCGAAGAACCACTCCAGTAAATCCTGTTGAGTCAGATATTGGTTGCAATTCTTGCATTACGCGATCGAGTTGTTTGTGGGTCCGAGCGACATAGACAATTCCAAACTTTTTCTTTTTGAGTAGTGGGAGAACACCAGATAAGGCAGCAATTGTTTTTCCAAAGCCGTTAACAGCTTCAACGCACAGATGATTTCCGTTGGCTGCTTCTTCTTGAATGGAGTGAATAAGAGAGAGTTGTCCTGGTCTGGGAACAGCATAAGGAAAGTATTGTTCTTGTTTATTTGGGCCCATGATCCAAGTCCTCACCATCTGAATGTGCTAGAAGCATAAAAACCTCATTTCATCTTCACGGCTTCTGATTATCATTAATTTCAATGAAATTATTGATTTGAGTTCGGTTGTGAGAGAATCATTCAGAGCCTTTGTTTACCAACGACTTTTTAAGATTCGCATTCACACGTATACAATATTGTATCCATGGAGGTAATGATTTGTCAAGGAAGAACGAAGTCGAGGAAACGCGGTCTTGGGCACGTAGAATGCTCCAGGACCCTATTACGCAAATACTTGCTGAGAATAGCCAGCTTTCGCCTGTCCAACTTGAAACCTTGGTTTTAGATTATCTTATTGATGGATTCGGGGGAAAGCGTATCGACTACCAAACAAAAGCCTCCCTACGAGCTAAGAAATCAACTAAGCATAAACAAGACGGGGTTAGCCGAGGGGCTTTCAATCGTTCTCTTGCCCAAGCTCGACGCAATGTTACAAAATCGGTTTTCACATTAGTTCTACTAGGATACTTAGGGCTTCTAGATACTCCATCTTTGATGCGATACCAAGATCTCGCTGAGGATATTCGAAGCTATGCACGGGAATATGATATCATTGCAACAAATAGCGAGAAACCAACTCCAACACATCTTAATACTCTTAAACAGGCCCAGGAAAGGATTTTACAACTTATCGAATCCTTGGCTCAGCCTACTGCCCTAAAACCCGACTAATTGATTTCAATGAATTTATTGAAGTTCTTCTTATCCTAAGATTGTTATTCAACCTTTTCCAGGAGCTGTTGAGCCTTACTCGTCAATTTAAGCGTGTCTTTGGTTGTTATGAGTAACTTTCTATTAGAAAGATAATGAACGGCTTGGCTGATGTAATTCGAGTCAAATCCCTCGTCAAGAAGATCTGAGTATGTAATGTCTTCCTTTCCATAGTTTCGCATATGAATAAGAATGGAGAGATAACCATAGACAGCGATTAGTTCGCTTACGGTTGTCGTATCAACTTCCTTTCTAGTTGGCCAGATAGTAGTTGGTAACCACCCAATGAAATTGTAGAACTCTACTTCATCAAACGCTCGAAAGAGGTTGATTATCGACTCTTCAGTTCCAGGATGCACTGCTAAAACACTTTTTCCAAGCTTAGTATAATCAACCTGATCTAAAATCCCTGGATAATGATAGGTTCGGACAATTACATCCCCACTTTTCAGTTGTCGTTTAACTTGTTGTGTATAACCATATAGTTCTCGAAAGAATCTTGTTTTCCGAGCTTGACTTGACCCCTTATGTTGCCTGAAATCATAAGAGATGATACTAACCCTCCTTTCATCATGAGGCATTAAGATAACCCACCATTATTGCTAGTCAATTGTAACAATAGGTGGGCTGGCTCAAAAAAACTACTAATATCTAAGAAACACTTTCAGTCCTATAATTTCATTGAATTCAATGAAATCAACTATTTCACGGGACTGAATGTTAGCTTCCACGTTGAAGTTTCTTGTATACTTCAGGAAAATCTGTTTTCAGTTTTTCTTCAAGTGCTTCCGCAATAAATCTAGATTTCCCACCAAACCCGCCATACTGCCCTTGACCAGATTTCGTTGCGGCTAATGCTACGAAATCTAATGCTGCTTTGATCCAAGCTGGAACACTTGCACTAATTGTACGACGTCCTTCGTATTCACTCTCTATTCGTAATCGCTTCAACCCTGAGTCACCAACTCTGGTTGAGAGCTCTTCCAAAGCGATTTCACGAGTTGCAGTAGACTTTTTCTTCTCCTGAGTTTTCGGTTTAGTTTCTTTTTCCTTTTTCATCCGTTCTCTAATAAGATCCGTTGCTGACATGTTTCTCACCTTATACAAATGTTGATCCTTTCGTCCAGAGCTCCGTCGCTTGAATTTGGCCTGCCTCTGGACTGTAGATTAGGCCTTGTTTTTCAAATAAATCGAAATCTTCTAACACACTTTCCCATGAACGTTCTTGGACCTGGAGCCAATTTTCAATTTCATCAAGCGTACGAGGGGCAGAAAGAAATTCAAGCAATTTAGTTTGGAAATTGTTGAACTCCGCCCGTGCACGCTTTACCTCTTTTTGTACAAACTGCTGAACATACTCAGAGTCAATATGATAGACTGACAACACTTGATCCATTGTATAGCCATCGTTGATTAGAACCTCTGCTCCCCGAATTGCGTCTTGAAGAGCTCTGAGAAGAAGCTCAAGCATTATCCCTGGGTTCCCCCCTGAAAAATTATAAATTGCTTCTAACGCCCCTCCTGTGAACGGAGTCAGAATCTCTTTGATTGCCTTTGAATTTAGGTCGATGCTATCTTCTTTTTCCTTGTCAATTTGATCCAAGGAGCCTTTGAGATAGGCTAGTCTCCAGAGTAATACTTTCATTGCACTGATTCTTTTCATTCTTCGCATATCGTATATTTCAACGAATCTTCGTCGAATTGCTGATTTACTTCCATGTCCAAGTGTTTCTCCCACAGAAGATAACAGTTCAAGGGTTTTGACAGCGCTTTCGCCAACTCGTGTTATTATGGCTAGGGCTAAGACAAGGTAACGGCGACCGTCCTTTGTTTTATCATTCACCATTCGTAAAAGAGTGTCCACAATTCGAACCCGATTATCTGGTCGTTGACGTTCCAATTGACGAAACTCGTCAATTAGTAATACATAGGATGTGCCATTCTCTTCCGCATCTGTTCTCAGGGCTAGTAATAGACGTGAAAGGCGTTTAGCTATTGAACCGCTTCGAACTACTCTAACTCCCACCTTGTCGATTAAGAATTCACGAACCGTATGTTCTCCAATATTCGCGTGTACCAAGTCATCTATGAGCGCATCCGCTGAACTAACGCCTTCAAGGCGAATCGCCCGGACATTGGGCAGTTTATTCAAAGATTTTTGAATCATCTCCAAGAAAGTAGTTTTTCCTGCACCTAATGGCCCTGACACAACCACACTTGCTGTTTGATTTCTAAGATAATTGACTGCCCTTTTGATGGCAAGGGCTTCCTCTTTAGGAACAACGTATAAATCCGCGGAATCAATTCCAAAGAGTTCAATGCGTTCTGTTGTAAAGCCCCATTTTGATAGCATCTTTTGATCAAATTTCTGGGTTTGATCAACTAATCGATCAAGTTCACTCAGATCCAACACATCCGATACTAAACACAGAGAGCGCCTTCTTCTGTTATATAATTATTGATTGTATTGGAGATATAAAAATAAATTATAATAATGAATTTAATGAACTTATTGAATTTTACCCCGATTATATTTTCGTGAAGGCAATAACATCTATTTTTGTAATAATCCCGACGGGTCGATTGTCATCCAGAACCAATATTGCTTCCACGCCAGAAGCGATTTCTGAAAGAGCCAATTCCAAACTCGCCTTAATACTAATGGTCGGGAAAGGGGCTTCCATTATTTCTTGGACAGAAAGTCCGAATACCGTTTGAGACTCCATAGACATTAATTGTCTGAATATCAATCCTTCACTAATCGACCCAACAGAGGAATTACCCTTAAGCACGGGAAGCTGCGAAATTCCATGTCTTCGCATAAGGATGACCGCCCGTCTAACCGTGTCTTTGGGACCAACCCAAATTAACGGATTAAGCTTTGAAGACTGGCCTTTCCACTTGATTAGATCACCAACAGAGGAATGAACCTGTTGTTGTTTCTCAATAACCTTGAGAATTCGTTTTAGTGTGCTTATACTAGGGTTGACCTGGCCTTTTTCAATCCGAGCAACCAAGGACTGACTAATACCTACACTCTTGGCCAACTCTGCTTGTGTAAGTCCTACTTTCTTACGAAGCTCTTGTAATTCCTTTGGGGAAGGCACACGAAATTCAGTCAAAAGTTCACGACCTGTAACAGATACCATACATAATAACTCCAAAAGAATTAATACTCTGCTGGAAACGGTGAAGAACGGAGATGACATCATGACGAATTTACAACAGGCTGAAATTCGAGTCGTTGGTGTCGTCCAAGGAATTGGTTTTCGTCCATTCATCTACACTCAAGCTACACAGCGGAGTTTGTTGGGTTTTGTCTTAAACACAGGAAATTCAGCAGTCCAGATTATTGTTGAGGGTGAAAAAAAGAAAATCATTGAATTTATTGAATCCATTGAGAAGGATAAACCCTATTTAGCAGTGATCGACAGTATCCAAACTATCTGGAGACCACCAGAAGGTAATTTCTCTGATTTTCAAATTAGAATGTCACAGAATGAGAAGAAAGCAGGAGGTTCAGTGATACCCTCTGACATTTCTGTCTGCTCCGATTGTATCGAGGATATGAGCAATACTAGATCACGGCATTACCAGTATCCAATGACCTGTTGTGCCATCTGTGGTCCTCGTTACACAACAGTAACCGATACCCCTTATGATCGTGAACGTACCACAATGAACGACTTTCCCTTGTGCAAAGATTGCAATTCCGAATATTATGATCCCCTCAACCGCCGATATAACGCCCAAACCATTTGTTGTCCCAATTGTGGCCCCCAATTCATGTTAATTGGTGCAGATGGCTCAAAGATTGATGTTACCAACCCCTTTGTTGAAACTGTAAAATTATTGAATGAAGGTGCTGTCGTAGCAATCAAAGGATTGGGTGGAATTCATCTAGCAGTTCGAGCCACATTAGAAGAGCAGATTCAACGATTACGCAAATCACGAATGAAACCCCACAAACCCTTAGCAATAATGTCAAAGGACGTTAAGGCGATACGAAAATATGCGTTAGTTGATGATACCGCAGAACAACTGCTCCTGTCATGGCGACGCCCAATCGTGGTACTAAACCAGTTAGATCCATTTCCTCTAGCCTCTGCCCTAGCACCAGGTCTAGATACCATCGGTGTAATGCTTCCTTATTCAGGCATTTATCTGCAACTTTTCGAAGGCCTTCAGGATCTTGCATTGGTCATGACTAGCGCTAACCCAGCTGGATTACCAACCATAATCCACGCTTCGACTTATCAAGATAAATTCAAAGAAATGGCTGATTACTTTCTCACGCATAACCGAACAATCTATCAACGTTGTGATGATTCAGTTGTCATCCCACTATTCAACCAAGAACTCATTATTCGTCGATCAAGAGGTTATACTCCAGAACCCATCGAAACAGCCCAAAGTGGACCTACAATCCTTTCACTCGGAGCCCTAGAGAAAAACACAGGTGCCATCTACAACAAAAAAAGGATTTACCTTACCCAACACATCGGAGACATTGATACAGTTGAAACCTTAGGTTTTCTTCAAGAAAGTCTTGCCCATTTGAAGCAATTGCTTCGAGTACCGGATTTTGAAGCGATTGCCTGTGATTTACATCCTGATTTTCTAACCACCCAATACGGTGCTGAATTGGCAGAAGAGCACCAAATTCCTCTCATCAAAGTTCAACACCATCACGCTCATCTCGCAGCGCTTCTAGCGGATTTCAAATTACCACTTAATGAGGATATTGTGGCAATATGTTGCGATGGAGCCGGGTATGGTTCTGATAATACGATTTGGGGTGGAGAAATTCTTACAGGTAACGCAAACCAATTTACTCGATCTGGGTATCTAGAACCACATCTCATGCCTGGCGGGGACCAAGCTGCCAAATTTCCGTTCAGGATGCTATTAGGGGTACTCTCAAAGCAGTACTCTCAGACTGAGTTGTATCAACGATTTGAAAAAGAGGCAAAGGAAGCATTACCACAGGGGTCAACCGAATTAAAAATCGCTCTTGCTCAAATTGAGAAAGAAATTAACACGCCGTTAACCTCTAGTACTGGCCGGATTCTTGATTCACTTGCAGCATTGCTTAAGGTATCATATCAGAGAACCTATGAAGGAGAACCTGCGATCCACTTTGAAGCCTTTGCCAACAAAGGAAAGCACCAACCCGCTATGAGATTCCGGATTCCTATTGAACAGAAAGGAAAAGTGATGCTCCTCAGGACTGGGGTGCTATTAGACCAAGTTCTGCAAAACAGAGAAAAATTCCCCGGCCCTGATCTTGCACTAGCGGCACATCATGCACTTGGTCAGGCGCTCGCTGAGATGGCTATTGGCGCGGCAAAATCAAGTGGAATTAACAAAATTGGATTTTCAGGTGGGGTCGCCTATAACAAGATCCTCACCAGGACTATTCGTGCAGTTATCCAAAAAGAGGGTCTGGAATTTCTTATTCACCGATACATCCCTCCCGGGGACGCAGGAACCTCTGCAGGTCAATCTTTAGTGGCGCGATCTAAGGTTCAATAATATCTTCGTTAATGAACTGTCCGCTAGTTTAGTAAAAAGGAAATTCATTTATTTCATTGAAATCAATAAGTTCCAGTGGAAATCATCCACAACTAATATAAATACCCGATATTTATCTAGACGCAGAGTTGTGGTATTATGGCTGCTACCCGAACTACACAACAACCTCCTCATGGTTCACAGAAAAGTAAAACCCGTCAACGCCAAACCCCAATACGACCCCCCGAACAAGCCGACGTTAAAGGCAATATCACCAGTCTTTTGCGGGATAAGGGCGCTCTTACCAGGGGTGAGATTACCGTTAAAACTGGTATCCCCCGGACAACTGTTTATGACACCTTGATGAACCTCTTGATCGCCGGGGTAGTTGAGAAATATGTGGAGCGAAACGGGCGCCGTGGTCGGCCATCTGTTTATTATCAGCTAGTTGCTTAGTAATTAGACAAGCCCCTTTATTTCCACTGGAACTTCTGATTTATTGGATACTCCGTTACCCTTTCAGATATTAGTAGAATGCGCAAAATCATCGTCTAGAATACTAACAGAAGCGCTGGAGATACTGTAAACTATTTATAGAAGTTGAGTTTAAAACAACTGGGGAAGTTTCTTCGAATACATATTAACAACAACCAACTTTTTCTGTTTATTCGAGTTCCAGTGGAAACAAGGGGGAGTCACTAACTGTCAACAAATTAGACAAAGTAAAGGAGATTTAGAGAGCATAATGGATCTACTATTTGTACAAAAAAAGTTTATAACTATAGTGCGAAACTTTGAGTGATATCGGAAAAGATTGAGAATTCATTGGAGTCAAGTCTCAAGTCTTATCAGCTAGAATGGCGGCAATTTCATCTGTGAGATCTTCAATATTGACTCGGTATTCCCTCTGAGCTGCTGAACCGCGTCTTGTTAAGCTACCATCTTTGTGCATCCGTGCAAGATAGGTTGAGGCGGTGGCTAAGGGGATAGGTGGGTGAAAGTTATGCTCATAGAGTTCTTGGATGT
>JAEOTD010000077.1 GCA_016839995.1 Candidatus Hermodarchaeota archaeon | reverse complement strand
GTTCCTGGTGACAGGTAGACTTTGCACTGGGGACAAACAAGGCCTGAGGATGAAGAGAAAGCTTCGATAAAGGCGGTGTAGTTACAAATGAAATGCTCTATAGCAATACCTGATTCTAAGGTTGGAAGTCCACATTTCGGGCAACTCGAATGTAGGAGAACCTGGTGACTTCTACAGTGTGGACACGTGACAATATTACCACAAATTCGACCATGGACAAGATCAGACGACATCATAGTCGCTAGGAGTCCATTGGTGTCCTCGGTTGATTTACCCATGATATCTTCAGCCAAAGGATATCGATACCCATATTTCAAAGACCAAGCTGGACGTAAGGGCTCTTGAGAGCGTTGAAGTTCTTTTAAGAGCTCTTGGACTTCAGGTTCGGAGCATAAGGTTTTCCGAATTTGCTGATTAGTTTTTGATACAATCGCATTATAGAGCTCTAAGAGCTTTGCCTGATCGACTTTTCCCTCATGTTGAAAGTTACTAAGCACTTGCTGCATCGGTTCTCCAAAGTCGTTCTGATTTTCTTTTGGAGATAAGAGAATACAGTATAAGAATGGGGGACTTAGATAGGTGGCCCACGTTCGGTCCTTGACTGTAATTCCCGTGAAGCCTTCGTCAACCGTCGTTCGAGTTGTGAACAAGACGATAGTTTCATCCTGGGATACTTCAAGTGTACTTGGGATCACAAATTTGATGATTGGACCCATTTTTACATCGAATTCAAGAAGAACGGTACCACGTGGGATAATATTCCCCCCTTAACACTTCCTCGGTTTTTGAATTCACCAGAACCCTCCTTGTTGAGCCATATTTCACTAAGCATGGAATCTGTTCTCCTCATTTCCTCTGCCATGACGTCTCAGGGTAATGGTGGTGTTACACTTGATTCTGATTTTAAAGGCTCCAAGGATCAGGTGATGGATCGCCGGGTGGGTAGACTTCCATCGAATCACCTCGCTAATTTACTGGTTAATGCCAGATGCGTTATAAGATGGTAAAAAAAGACCTCTCGAGCTCTAAAATCAACCATTGGCTGAAATTGGGTGGAAATTAGATGTGAGAAGGCTTATTTACTCTTAAAACACAAAACAGGGTTTATTTTACACCCTAAACGAGTAATTGAGTATAATGGCTCAGGAAAAGTGTAAAAAAACCTGGAGTGTTTTATTAAATACTGCTTTCTAATGAAAACACAAAACGCTATTTCTATTGAAGTGAAGTCCCTTGCTCAAATCCATCAGTCACCCACTTCGACCTATCATTGAGAAGATTTTGAAACGTGCAAAACCTGAGGGTAAAAGGCCAGAGTTAGAACTTCTACTCACCAACATTCTACTCTATATCAAACGAGTGGAATTAAACGAATTAACTCCTGAAGAAAAGCGATTTCCGGGTGTACCCCGTTTTCATTTCCTGGCACTAGCACCCTCAACTCAACTCGCATCAACATTATTTGATCAAATTCGAATTATCCATGATTATAAGATTCAATCCGCATCGAGAATTCAAGAAATATTGATACATCGTCGAGGAGGATCTTGGCCACAAGTCTACTCCTCTAATCAGGTCAAAGTGTTGGAGTTACTAAGTAATAATCCCACACTTAACGCATCACAGTTAAGCCACCTAACTGGTAAATCTCGTCCAACCATTACAAAAATCATGAATCAGATACGTAATAGCTTTGGTGTTCGTCAAGGCTATACAGCGAATACGAGTAAGTTTAAGCTAGCCAGATTCAGTATTGTTTTTCAAACCAAATCGTTTGAAGCATCACAGGCACTAGAACAATGGGTTCTAGCCGAGAAACCGCCATTTATCGGAAGCCTTGTTTTCGATTTATATTATCGAAATGGATTCATTGTCTTTTTAATACCTTCACAGCAACGAGCGACTCGTCTTTTCTACCAACGAACGGATTGGCTTACACAAAATTTCTTCCAACGTGTCCAGATTCACCATACATTCGATTTATTTTGGAAAGCACGATTTGATGATTATGATGTAGAAAATGGTCGGTGGCGAATCCCCAAAACTCTTGAAAACTATCCTCATTCGTTGTTCAATGAATCTAACCTTCCGAAAGAAGTGAATTTTCAACGTTCAATAAAAATGGAAGCACCGATTCGCTTTTCTCGTATAGATTATCTTTTAGCAAATTCCGATGTTTTAGGTGGTCCGACAATCCAAGAGAAACGTGAATTCCTCAGACGTTTTAATTATGATTTGTCAACTAATGCGGTGTGGTCCCAATTCAAGCGTCTAAAAGAAGATGGCGCCGTGGTTCCCTATGTTGTATTCGCAGGTGCTGGTCTAGAGGATTTTATTTGCCTAAGTCTTTGCTGTGATTCAGAAATTCAAAGCTTTATCAAGTCTCTTGCAATGCTCCTCCCCTTCTCCTATGTCTATATTACTGACAAGGGTGTTGCATTGTTTTTCAAACAACCATTGGGATGGAGTGCCATTGTGAATCGGATTATCAAAGAAACACCTAAGCTATCAGGTGTAGATGATTTCATGGTTGTGCATCAAGAAAGCCAATCTGGAATAAGCTTAGGTCACGAAATTTATTTTCGATGGAATGAAAAAAGACAGTATTGGGAGTATAACGACAAAGAGATCTGAAAGGTAGACTTCTATTCCGAAAATTCGTTGAAGTCTGGAAAAACACTCAGTGGTGGGCATTCTAATGATAGAACACCCACTTACTGAATGTATAGTGCCTAATCCGCGCAGTCAATTCTTAGTCTCATTCCCCTACTTTCAGAAGGCATGATAGAAACGATTTCCGGCAAATGGATTTTGAAATCTCGAGCAAGTACTCGTAAAAGCAAATGACAAAGCGCCGCCAGTTGGCGAGACGCTTCCCATTGGGAGAATTGATTGACATTAATGTATCGTGCACTCTTTTCAGATATTCCGAAGCTCTGAACAGAAACCTCTTCATTCGGGGGTTTAAACTGAGTTACATCGACTGTATCGCTGTCGATTGGTTTTGTCATTTGGAACATTCACCTAGGTTGCGTGTGGTTCAACAGGGTTAGGCTGAGAAGTTATGTGTGATTCACTAACCCTCCCGTTTACAACACATCATTATATGATGGAAAATATAAGAGAAGATTCCAAGACGTTTCGTTTTCTGATTTTGGATTTAAAGCCCAATTTAAAACAATCTGGGTTAAAAAACGGCTAAAAGGCGCTAATACAATTTTTTGTCTGTTGTCCTTCCTTTTTTTATATATGATTTTTCGTAGCTACGGAAAATCCGAATAACAATAAGCGTGTTTAAGCAATATTTTCTTTCAACCTAAATGTTAAAAGGAAGCAATTTGGGGTTATTTGCGGCGGATCTTGGGATGGATGATTATCGTGACCTTTTAAAAAAGCAGAGCCAGCGGATACTAGCTGCGCTAGGTTCGAATACTGATCGTGAAAAAGGAACACCACTTTTAGAAGACACAATGCAGTACATTTTATCTGCTTTTGAAGGTCAAGCCACATTTCGAGAAGGAGAGCACATTGACGAGTCACTAGTGCCACTTCTTAGTGGACCACTCTCGTATGAAATTGCCAATGAACTCGATTACCGGCTAAGGCTTCTTACAGAATACCAATTCTCTTCATTTGATCGAATTCTCGATTTTTTAACATCAGGATTGAACACTCTTACATCTGCGACCTTTGCCGGTCACCTTGTTTCACTCATTAAGATAGTAAATGAAAAACCGAATCAGGGTATAGTTGCCCTGTCTCGTCAATTAAAGGTTAGTCCACGTACTGTGAGAAAAGATCTTCAAAGTCTGTCCAACCAATATGGCTTTCGTGTTGCTGCAATTTTAGATATTCAACGGTTTGGACTTTCCCATTTTGGTTTGTATTTTCGCACTCGTGGAATTGAGTTTGCTGATGAATTTGAGAATTGGATTCGAAATCCCATAAATGCCCTTGAAATCTCTCCGTTTCTATTAGGATATGGTTTCGATCTAAATCATCTAGATGGCTATTGTTCTTTTTTCATGCCTGACAGGATACGCTCTATTAAGAGAATGGAGAAGAAGCTGAAATGGCTTGAGAGGGAATTCTTCGAGTCGATTATGCTTTTGAAAATTAAGGGTAATTTTTCGAATGTCAATTTTGGTTCCTATGATTATGTATCTCAGCGTTGGTCATTATCTGCTGATTTAACTACAGAGGGTACATTTAGTTTCATTAAGGAACATGGTCCACAATTTCCATTACCTCGCGGAGTTCAATATTCATCAATACTTAGTCGATTTAGCAAGGTTGATTGGCTTCTTGCCCTCATGTGTTGTACGGGCTTTCTTGAGAAAGCTGAACGCGTTAACACCCTAGCCCGGTATGGGTTTCCTTTAGCTGAAAAAACAGTTTGGGCTTATGAGCGTAAACTCGTTAGGAGCCAAACTCTCAAACCTTCAATGGTGTTTAGTAATTTAGCTTTTGAAGACATTATCTGCATCATAATTCAGTGTGAAGAACAGTTAGTTACTACTTTAGTACAAATAGTAATTCAATATGCACACAGTCGGATTCAGCCAACCAATGAGGGTGTTGTATTTTTCATCGGAGTCCCAACTGGCGGTTCAAGTCTAATAAACCACTTAACACGGACTCTTGTCCAAGAGGTTGGTATCAAACAGTTTATTATTCTCCGGCTGAAACAGGACATTCCGCAAGCCCCTTCGCTAGAGACTTATGACCTTTGGGATAATGAAAACCAGCAGTGGAAATATGAGTAGTCGATTACACTGGGAAGGATAATTCACAAGATTCACACATCAAATCCTACGAATTTTTAGGAGATATTCTCGCATATAGAGAAAGATTACAACATCTTCTGTCTTTTGGGTGATGGATATTATGAAGTCGATTCCAACCGAGATGGCGATTAAGTTATGTGAGGAGGTTCAAGAAGAGAAGGGTGTGCGGATATTTAGTCAGTGTTGGGGGTGTCTGAAGTTTTCGAAGGAGGATCCCATGAAACGATGTTTTGTCACTGAATCCGGGGATAACCGGGGGTGTCGCTTCATTAACAAGCGATTTGATTCGAAAACGAGTGGAGAATGAGTTTCGGGTGTTTTTTGCTTCTTATTTTCCTTCCCAGTCTTATTCTGATTGAAACGCAGAAGAATTAGTTACCAGTCTTTTTTTCGAATGCGAGTATCGTGGAGAATGGCCCAGATGTAGCTTTGTCCACGAACTAGACCAGTGAGTTCTCCTGGCCCCTCGAGGGGAACATGGCGAAAGGCGGACATAACATCTTTCTGGGTGAGGGGGTACTGAGTTCGGTCTGTGGTGAGGGTCTTTCCTTGAATGGCATAGGTGAATTTCAGACCCTTTTTGGTGTAGAAAACCTTCTTGGCATTTTGGATTATTCGTTCCCAAACCTCTGAAAATGGTATCACGGCTTGTCACACCCTGCATTACTTTCCTCTAAGGTATTCATTATTTATCCTCTCTTATCTAAGAACTTATTATGAAGCATGTGAAATCGATGATTGACGCGGGTCGCAAATTTCTAAAAGCCTATGATTGGAACCAAGGACCTGATATTCAAACAGATCAACAAAAGGGTGTTCCTCCACCACCATTTCAGAAGCCATATCCCAAAGATACCACGTTAATCGACTTGGTGGCTCCTCAAGATTTGTCGATAGCTCCAATTCCATTACTTAACGCAATTAATCGGCGAAAAAGCCGTCGCGGCTTCATTGATGAACCCCTCTCTGTTGAAGAACTTTCTTTTCTCCTCTGGGTGACCCAAGGTGTTCATAAAGTGGCGGTTGATATTCGACATGGGAAAATCGAAACCACAAAGCGCACCGTTCCATCTGGGGGGTCACGTCACCCACATGAAACCTATCTTGCGGTATCGAATGTCACTGGTCTTCAACCTGGCATTTATCGGTATCTAGCCTTGGAACACAAGCTTCTGTTCCTCTCTCAGGGTGATCCTGATATCGCTAAACGGTTAAGTGAAATTTGTCATCTTCAGAAATTCGTAGCAAAGGCTAGTGTCATTTTCATTTGGGCACTCATCCCCTATCGCATTGAATGGCGCTACAGTGTTGCTGCACACAAAGGCACCGCAATTGAGGCGGGTCATATCTGCCAAAACCTCTATCTGGCAGTTGAAGCAATCGGGTCTGGAACTTGTTCCATTGCTGCATATGATCAAAAGGCCATCGATGATCTCCTTGGGTTAGATGGAACCGATGAATTTGTAGTCTACATATCAGCTGTAGGAAAAATTCCAATTCACAGTCGTTACTCGCCCTAACACTGAATGCCACCGATACCGATACACACTAATTATGGGCGAAACGAATATTCCTTTACCTATTGGACGTGCGTTTCAATGCCACGAGTTATTGATTTTGAAATTCCAGCCGATGACATTGAACGAATAACACAATTCTATCAACGCGTCTTTGGCTGGAAAGTCGAGAAATGGAAAGGCCCAGTTGATCACTGGTTTTTGATTACTGGGGATGATGCAGAGCCCGGGATAAACGGATCCTTTGCCAAACGAGAGGATTTCCCGGAGGGAATCACGGTCAACGTTATTGGCGTCGAAGACATCGACAAATACATGAAATTAGTCAAAGCAAATCACGGAACGATTCTCGGAGAGAAAATTACGATTCCAGGTGTCGGATTCTACGTTTACTTCAAAGATACCGAAGGTAACCTGATGGGTATGATGCAATACGAATCAACCGCGAAATAAAACTAGAATCCTTGGGATTTGTAATGGATCCGAAAATGCTAGAGCTGCCAGAAAAGCTCCATTCTAACAGACTCTTGGTTCGAAAATATGAGGCCGGTGATGGAGCCGCGCTCTTAGCGTTATTGGATCGCAGTAATAACCGGAAAGTTCTCTATCCCAACGTCGAAGAAGTTGCCACAATAAAAACTCGAAAGGTAGCAGAGCTGAAAATTCGTCGACACGCCGCTGAATGGGCTGCGCGAAAACGCTTTGTGATGGGTATCTGGTTGAAAACAGATGGCCTTTATGTGGGTGAAATTTGGATTGAACCCAATCAGTGGACTGTTCCCTCGTATGAACTTGGTTGGTTTTTAGATAGCGGCTTTCAAGGTCAGGGATTAGCGACCGAAGCTGCGACGCGTTCGCTAGAGTTCCTGTTCACTAATCTCCAAGCACACAAGGTAATTGTAATAACACGGGATACCAATCTTCGAAGTATTAAGCTCGCTGAACGATTGGGATTTAACCGGGAAGGTCATTTTCGTCAAGCTCGAATCGAGAAGGGAGTTCGCTACGGGCTGATGTACTTTGGACTTTTGAAATCAGAATATTCCGGTTAGAGTGATGTGAGACTCTTCGTCTTTTTCTGAATCATGCAGTTCAAAAAAAGCATCTTATCCAGGTTGTTTTGCAGGATTTTCCTCCTCGCCGGTATCCAAGGTAATAAAAGTGTGCTTCAAGGTTTCAGATAGTGAACCGGCTGCAACTAGAAGGTCATTATCGTGCAATTATGGTCTCAAAAATGTGTAGGAAAACGAACTCTTCTTTATTGCTTACTACTACTGTTGCTGGTGCCCCCTTTTCTACATTTTGAGTCTTTTGAGGCTTCAGCCCAAACCGCAACAGATCTATCAGATGCTCGCGTAGCCATCTATCATTGTCAACGGTACGATAATTACAGCTTCACCGCATGCATTTACCTGTTTGAATGGATGAACACCACAGTGGAACTTCTCACTGGCCCAGAAATTCAACAGGGAGCATTACGTGCCTTTGATCTATTAGTGTTACCAGCTTTTGGACCTAGCTCCTATGAACGGGAATTAACACCAGTAGGTAAAGAACGCATTCGACAATTCTTAGCGACTGGAGGGTCACTTTTCACCGTATGCCGTGGAACAGAGTTTGCAGTGATTTGTTTAGGGCTCATTGATGCTACCTTGCAATATATTGGACCCGCAGGTGTACAATGTCATGACACGCACAACGGTGAACTGGCCCTTGGGGAAATGAGCGTAAACCTTGATTCAAACGGTCCTGATTTGTCACAGGAACCTGACTCCTACATGGTTTTTTGCACAGGGGCTTCCTATTTTGAGGTCCACGATAGTACCGAAGTCATCCCTATCTTATCGTATGCTGAGAGTGGATTACCTGGAGTTATTGTATTTCAGTACGGATTAGGCACGATCATGCTTTCGAGTCCCCATCCAGAATTCGAAGAAGGAGATACGCGAGATGGGTTAGATCAATCGAGTTATACTCACTGGCCAACGTATCAATTTCTTCAGGATCCGGATTCAGAATGGGACTTGCTTTTCAAAGTAACGTCCTGGCTCATTAGCACATCTCCTGGCATTCCTGAACACGTGTACCTTGGTGCGTTAGCTTTGGTTGGAGGTGTTTTCACGAGCATTGTTGTAGCCACCTTGGTTCTTGAAATCATGAAACGCCGATAATGTCCAGAAACTGCCGGGTTCCGGGAATAAATAAACCCTACAACCTCCTGAAAACCTCTCTACGAGTTGAGTCAAAGAATGGCAATCCATCAAAAATATCTCATTGTGTTTGTTCCTCTTCTTCTCACTTCTTTGGTTATATTCCCTGAAACCTCCGCCATACAAAGTCTTGCATCAGAACGTGATTATTGGCCAAATGTGAGTTGGCGGGGTGTTATTCCTGAAGTACAAGGAATGAACTCAAGCTTGCTAGAAGCGTTTTGGAATCTGATTCGCATCGATGGTAATGTTCAAGGGTTTCTGGTGATACGTAACGGATACTTGCTGTATGAGGGGTATGGGGCAGGTTCAAGTATAAGTCACCTTTGGCGGATTTACTCCATCACGAAAAGCGTTACAGCAATGGCTTTCGGTCTTGCGCTGGCGGATGGTTATGTAGCTGATGTAAACGAAACGGTGCTCAGTTACTTTCCTGATCGCACTATCCAGAATCCGGATCCACGCAAATCCAACATGACCATTTGGCACTTACTCACCATGTCCTCTGGCTTGGAACGTAGTGACTTTGGCATGGGTACGAAACCGGATTGGGTCCAATACCTCCTCGATTCACCCATGGATCATGAACCCGGTGAATTCTGGAATTACAATGGAGGGTGTAGCCATCTTCTTTCAGCAATCATTACAGAAACAATGGGAATATCAATGGAAACCCTTGCCTATAGCCGGTTATTCACACCTATGGGAATTTCAAATTATGAGTGGGGCGCTGATCCACAGGGTGTTTCTACTGGGATGGCTGGCCTTAGCCTAACTTTACGAGATTTGGCAAAACTCGGGTATCTCTTCCTGAACAATGGGTCTTGGAATGGAATGCAACTCATCCCGGCTGAATGGGTCACTGAATGCACTCATCCCTTCTTTGAGTTTAATTATGGAGAAGGTTATGGATATCAGTGGTGGATTGATATTCCTATTAACGGGTATTCGATGAGGGGAGCTGGGGGGATGCGTCTTTTTGTCCTTCCCGAACAGGATCTAATTCTAGCCTTTGGTGCTGCTCCTTATGGTTCGGAAGACTACTATGCCTTTTTTGATGACTTTATCTATCCGGCAATTATCGGTGATACTGTCAGCCTTTGGAATCCGACCGACGAATTGATTTTGCCAGGGCTTGCCTGCGCGTTGATTCTGAGTATGGTCGTTGTCTCGTTGGTGTTATACTGGAAACGAAAACCCCGGTAAAACGTCTTTGATTATGTTCAGTATATCGGAATGAATTTGTGGAACCGTAGGATGTGCAAAAACCTTTTTCTGCCGCCTCTCCAAACTTTGATTGAAGCTAAGCGACAGATTTCTTGTGCTGCATTTCTGTCTTTGCAGGAAGGTGACTAAATATCCCTCGGGGGCTTGTCGTCAGTCATTGGGACACCAAAGAAGGACTTAAGATATTATCCAAATATCCCGCTTCTTTAGACTTCGATGTTAAGGACCTATCGCTGATGTATTATACCTGCGCTCCCCAAGACAATGGGACATCATTTCAGGTATTTCCCTTTCAAGAAGTGAAGGAACGTGCGGCGGTTGCCTGTACTCGAACAACACGAGAAGGCGCTGAAGACGACATCTGTATCACCGTGTTATTAACTGCCGAAGAAGAAGGCACTGCGTATGAGGAAATCCTTAACAACACCTTAGAACGGATTGTTACAACTAGTGTAAATTCATCCAGCCGGAAACGTCGATATCGACAAATTCTCTCAGATAGCTATCGCAAAATTGAACGCCGCGGTGGATCACGAGACCAATCCCTATGTCCGTACATGTACGAAAGACCAATCAAAAACGAGGAATTGACCTCATTTTGTCGTGTCGTGAAGAAACAATGCTACCTCACAATTTATGAGATGCCAGGTTATCCGCAATGTCCTAGGTATATTCGTAGACAACGTCAAATCCAACTCACCAATGCACGACAACTTGTACGTGCTGGTATTCGACGAATTTTGGAAGACTATGATCACGAACGCCAAAAGTTCAAGGACAAAAAACCAGGAGTCTGGAGTGAACCAGTTCATGCGATTCTTGACCGGCTCTTTGCCATTCTCGAAGTGCAACCAGAAACCGAAGAATATGCCCATAACATCGTCGAACATGTCGGCAAGGAGGGTCTCTTCCAGGGACATCCACGACCCATCATCGCTGCTTCCATTGCCTATTATAGCGCCAAACAAGTTGGAGACCCGATACCCGAAAACGATATAATCGAACTTGTGGGTTGTTCACGTACATCATTACGTCGCAATTATCGAGAACTTCGAACTCTCCTCACATCAGATGAGAAAAAACTTCCTAAACACAAACGAAGACGAAGAACCACCTCGACCAAGAAAAAAGCAGCAACCCGTGCCGAATAACCATCAGGAGAAAACCCCATAATGATTCACAACGTCTACCTAATGACCCGCGAGGGCCGCCTCGCCTATCACCGCCAATATTGGTCAGTGGACATCACTACAGAGGAACGTCAAGAATTCCTCAGCACATACAAACACTTCGAATCTGAACTTGGCAGTCAAGTCGATTTACCCATTCACGTCAAAAACATCAAATTCATCTATTCAGAGGCTGGCACACACCTCCTCCTAGTTTTCGCCGTCGATATGAGCGATGAAGACGAAAAAATCAAAGAAACTCTGAAAAAAACTCGTGACCTCCTTCTCAGCAAATTCAGCCACGAAATAGACTCCTACATCCAAACCCCCGTTCCCCTTGGTGAAGCCTTTAAAGGCTTTGCCACTGAACTCGACAATGTCATTGTCACCATGCTCAAAATCTGTCTCCT
>JAEOTD010000076.1 GCA_016839995.1 Candidatus Hermodarchaeota archaeon | reverse complement strand
CAGCGTACAATTTCTTCGAAGACGAATATTTTGAATTACTAACAGTATGTTTTTCAAACATCCTGCATTTTTCTGACTCATCACAAACCCTATAGGGAGAAAGCTGGCATAGACATGAAAACTCCCTAACCAAAATTCTCCCTCTCGCAAGGAGGCCTCCTCATGGAGATTAAACCTTTTACGCGAACAGAGAAAATCATAGTCTTCTTTGCCTGTGCCCTCGGATGGGCCCACGATGCCATTGGACTTACACTCATAACAGCTCTAACGGAACCAATTCAAACGACATTCGGGGTACCAATATCCGCGATGGGCTTCGTCATGTCAGGACAATTCATCGCAACAGTCCCAGGAGCTATCCTCTTTGGATACTTAGCAGATCGGATGGGACGGAAAAACATCCTTCTGCTCACTATAGCTTGGGATGCAATACTCACAGGCTTGTCAGCGTTTGCACCTAACTTCTACATTTTCGCCGCGCTCCGCATCTTGTCTGGGCTTGGTGTTTCGTGGGGAATTGCCTTTGCTCTACTTGGCGAAGTCTATTCTCCCAAACGACGAGCTACGTGGGGCGGGTTTGTCCACGCAATGTTCATTGTTGGATTTATCGGTGTGCTTCTCATAACCATGATACTTGAGCCAGTTCTATCACCAATCTTTGCAATCAACTGGTGGCGACCAGTGTTCTTGATTGCTCTGATACCTCTCCCATTCATCGCCATACTCTACTTCGTCCTACCAGAGTCTCAGTTATGGCTCAAATATAATGAACTAGAATCAGCAGAATCTGCTCCAATGATGGATCAGATTAAGAACCTTCTACGGTCTGGTTATCTTCGACTCCTCATAATCTGTATCCTCCTCTTCTGGGCTGCTGAATTCGTCTATCACGCCTATGTGGACTTAGGCGTGTACTTCATCAACGTTGAACTTGGGTTCGGAAACACAATGGCCTTGCTGATCTTTCTACTAATTGCCACAATCCTCTTCTTCGTCTTTCCTCTAATCGGGTTCATCGGTGACAAGATAGGTCGCCGGAGAGGATTCATGGTGCCCACCATCTTCGGACTTATTGGTACAGTAATATTCGCCATTGCAATGTTTGTACTACTCAGTCCAATAGTAGCAGTCGGAGGATTGTTTGTCTTAGCACTTGGATTCAGCTCTCATGGGCTCTTTGGCGTCTGGACAAGTGAAATCTTTCCCACAAGTTCACGAGCTGCAGCTGCATCCTTCATATTCAGTACAGCACGTGCCTTCGCACTTGGTGCCGTAATTGTAGGAATTCTAGTGGACTTCTTTGCTTGGCCAATGGCTCAAGCAATGTTGCTAGGAAGCTTTGGCTTCATTCTGATGTTGCTCCTACCATGGCTGCTTCCCGAGACAAAGGGCAAAGAATTAGAACCCATATAGTATGCCTATATGTTGCATAGGAGAGGTTTTCGGTGCCTCAGAAAGATAGTGGTAAAGCAGTAGCGGCAGTTCTGAAAGCAGAAGGCGTTAGTCATGTCTTCTCACTCCCAGGAGGGGAAATCCTTCCGATTTATGATGCTCTTGTTGCTGAGGGTATCGAAATCATAACAACGCGTCATGAACAAGCAGCTGGTAACGCGGCTGATGGTTGGGCACGGATAACCCGAACACCCGGTGTATGCATTTTGCCAATGGGTCCAGGCATAGTCAATGCTGTACCCGCTCTAGCTCAAGCCTTCCAAATGGGAAGCCCCGTAGTAGCTATAACCTCTAGCATTCCCCACAAGTTAGCTGATATGGATGCATTTGAAGATCTTGATCTGAAAGCACTTGTTTCATCAGTGACAAAATGGACGCGCCGATGTGTCTTTCCTCATCGAGTGGGCGAATACTTACAGAAAGCATTCAAAGCGGCTCTTACGGGACGTATGGCTCCCGTGCTCTTAGATATCCCCAAAGATATTGTTGTGACTCCTTGGGAAAAGACTAATTCCAAACGGTTAACTCCCTCTCAATATCGACCTACAGGACGCCTCTTGGGTGATCCAACTTTAGTGAAAAAAGCTGTCAAGCTCCTTGCCAAGGCAGAACGTCCTGTCATCGTTGTCGGAAGCGGTGTCTATTGGTCTCAAGCCTGTAAGGAATTGGTGAAGTTTGCCGAGTTCTTTGGAATTCCAGTTGCTGCAGAGTACCTTGGAACTGGCTGTTTTCCCCAGAACCATCCTCTCTCAATTGGAAATGCAATCGCTAATCCCTTTACACGGCAGGCAGATGTAGTTCTTGTTATTGGTGCACGGCTTGATGAATTTCTTGGATTTGGACGTGATCCTTCTTTCTATGCTGAGGATGCAAAGTTCATTCATATTGACATTGTTTCTGATGCCATCGCGAAGAATCGTCCGGTGGCAGTTGGAATCCTTGGCGATGCAAAAGCCGTTTTGAAACAAATGCTTCAGACAGCAAAAGAATTGACGAAGAAGCGTGCTGCCGGTAGTTTTGCTAAGCAGTCAAGAGCTGCATGGGAGCAATTAATGGAAGTCCTTGAAAAAGACGCAGATTCGGATGAAATCCCCATCAAACCACAGCGACTCATGAAGGAGATTCGTGAATTTGCATCACCAGACAGTTATTTCATCTTGGACGGTGGTGATACTACAGCTTGGGCTTACGTGTATCTACGGGGAAATTTCCCCGGTCAAATCATTGGATCTCAAGGCCCGTTGGGACATCTTGGCGCAGGATTACCAATTAGCCTAGCTGCAAAACTTGCTCGCCCTGACAAACCAGTTTTTCTTATTTCAGGCGACGGGAGTTTTCTCTTCAATGTTAGCGAACTAGATACTGCCGTACGACATAACATTCCTGTAGTTGCTATTGTGAACAATGATTGTGCATGGGGGCTGGTGTATCATACACGGCTTCTCAAAACACGTTCAGAGGAGCAGGCTTCCTGTGGAACCCTCTTGAACGAACATGCACGATTGGATAAACTAGCGGAGGGATTAGGGGCAAAGGGTGAACTCGTCACAAAACCCGCAGATATTAAACCAGCTCTAAAACGGGCAACCGAGTCAGGGCACCCTTACGTTCTCGATGTCCGGGTCTCAAGAAAGTACATGACCATGCTCTCTCAGATATTTACTACTAAACGGGACTATTAGTTCACTTGAGTTCTGATTCAAGTCCAACCTTTTGTAGTAATTCAAGTAGTTCTTCTGCACGTTTCTGCTGTAGTTGTTCAGGGGATTGATTAGGGTATTCGTAAATCCCTTTTCCAGTCTTAATGCCCAAATCACCTTTTAGAACCGTGTCTTCCAGCCATTTCGGTAGTTTATATTGGTCATCGTCCAATGCCCATGCCAGGTATTTCGCTGCAAGAACGATAACATCTAATCCGATGTAGTCGAGATTCCCAAAAGGGCCATATTGGAGAAATACTGGACCTAAATGCTCTTTCCACGCTTGATCAATTTCTAGGTGGGTTGCGACCCCCTCTTCGATGAGTATCGCTGCTTCTTTCAGTATTGCTCCTGCCAGCCGATTGACGATGAATCCCGGGGTGTCGTTACAGATTAGTGTGCGTTTTCCACATTGCTTCTCTAGAAAGGTCTTCACATGATTAAGGGCTTGTTCAGAGGTTTTGGGTGCGCGAATTATTTCGACAAGTGGGAGGACGTAGGGAGGGTTCATCCAGTGAGTTCCCACCAAGCGTTCGGGTTTTTGGAGAACCTCGGCGATGTCTCCTACTCGAATTACAGAAGTCGTTGACGTAAGAATCGTCTTTGTTGAACAAACAGCTTCTGCTTTGGTGAATATGTCACGTTTGAGATCTAACCGTTCCGGGGCGGCTTCAAGAATCAGGTCTGCTTTGGACACTGCGGCATCAAAGTCTGGTTCGAGGTTGATTCGAGATAGAGTGGATGGAATTGATTCTTTCGTAATGACTTTGTGGTTCAGGAGAAATTGAAGATTAGCCTTGATATGGTCTTTAACGTGTTCTAACGCTTTTGGATCTATATCATATACTTCCACGGCGCATCCAGCTTGTGCAAACACCTGTGCGATTCCGTGTCCCATTTTGCCAGCGCCTAACACGGTTGTTCTCTTGATACTATTCAATAATTCCAGCTCCATTAAATCGATGAATAGATTTTCTTTTGTTTTTGTACTATCTTGATGAAATGTTTCGTTATATCTGAGACTGAATCAAACTGAAGCTTCCAATCGAGATCTTCAATATGTCGATAGAGGGTTTCTTTGCCTTGTTGTACAAGGAGCGTGGTAAGGAATGACCATGTCTGTGCAACTCGTTCTACATCTGGGTCTGGTTCAAATTTCACTTGTGCGTCCGGGATGTGGGTTTTCACTTCTGTAATCAGATCCTTAATTGGGATTGGTACTCCACCGGCTATGTAGATGCGACGTGAAAGTCTCGGGGCTTTCCATAAAGCCATGAGAAAATCAGCAGCATCCTCGACGTAAATGATTGGAAGTATAGTGGTTTCCGGAATGTCAAGAACTCCTAGTTTTCCGAGTGCCACATTTTCAATGAAACTTGAGTAAGTTACAGTGGCTCCGGCCCCACGGCGTCCAGGGCCAATAACAACGGCAAAACGAACCCCCCGAAAGTCAAAGCCATGACGTAGATGATAATAGTTGCCCAGCATCTCGCCAAAGGCTTTGCTTACGCCATAAAAACTCCCTGGGTCGCGATAACTGGTTTCATGAAAGGGAAAGGGAGTATTGGCTCCGAACACCGCAAGGCTACTGAGGAAAATGAGGCGATGAACCTTTTGGGCTCGTGCGGCTTCAAGGATGTTG
>JAEOTD010000075.1 GCA_016839995.1 Candidatus Hermodarchaeota archaeon | reverse complement strand
ACGAGCCTGTTCCTCAGCAACCTGCTGATATACAGCGGTTCCCACGCCTTGCAGGATGTCCGTTAGAGATTCCATCTCTTCTTTAGCTGTTGCCAAATCCTTCTCCTGCACTGCCTTTTCTAACCGATTTGCGGCTTCTTCGATTTTCGATTTATCGTCATCACTGATTTTGTCTCCAAGCTCCTTGATTGTCTTCCGAGCAGAATAAACTAAGGACTCTGCCTTGTTGAGCTCTTCAACCTCTTCACGGTAGCGTTTGTCCTCTTCTTCAAATTTTTCAGCATCGGCAACCATGCGGTCCTTTTGATCATCAGTGAGTTTGGTTGATGCAGAGATGGTGATTTTCTGTTCATTGCCAGTTCCCAAGTCTCTAGCCTTAACGTGGAGGATGCCGTTGACATCAATATCAAAGGTCACCTCGATTTGGGGGACACCCATCGGAGCGGGAGGAATGCCTGTCAGATTGAACTGACCCAGGGAGATGTTTTGACTCGCTCTAGATCGTTCACCCTGTAACACATGGATAGTAACAACCGTTTGCATGTTAGCCGCGGTGCTAAAGATTTGGCTGCGCTCGACAGGAATTGTGGTGTTGCGTTCAATGATTGGCGTCATGATATCTCCTTTGGTTTCAACACCCAAAGAGAGCGGTGTGACATCTAATAGAAGGAGATCCTTCACGTCACCTGTGATAACACCACCTTGGATTGCTGCGCCAAGGGCTACAGCTTCCATGGGATCAACCCCTCGTTCAGCTTTCTTCCCAATGAATTTCTCGACATACTGACGGACAATGGGCATTCGGGTTGGTCCACCGATGAGGATGATCTTTTCAACCTCGTTTGGACGCAAATTTGCATCCCCAATGGCTTGACGCATGGGACCGTCACAACGGTTCACGATGTCTCGAATGAGGTCTTCGAGTTTAGCACGAGTGAGTTTTCGTTGCAGGTGCTTAGGTCCGGTTTTATCAGCTGTAAGGTAAGGTAAATTGATTTCAGATTCGATGACATTGGAGAGTTCGATTTTTGCCTTCTCTGAAGCTTCGATGAGTCGACGCCAGGCGGTGGGGTCATCATGGAGATCCATACCGTGTTCACCTTTGAACTCGGTAGCTAACCATTCAGCGATGGATAGGTCCATGTCTGTTCCGCCTAGCTGAGTGTCACCTGCTGTAGATATTACTTGGAAAAGACCACTTCCCGTATCAGGGTCGGGACCAAATTCCATGATTGTGACATCGAGTGTGCCACCACCAAGATCAAACACAAGGATTCTGAGGTCTTTGTCCATCTTGTCTATGCCATAGGCTAGCGAGGCTGCGGTGGGTTCATTGATTAAGCGTACTACTTCAAGGCCAGCGAGTTCTCCCGCATCCTTGGTGGCCTGACGTTGGTTGTCATTGAAATAAGCAGGAACCGTGATCACAGCCTGGGTCACTGGTTCACCAAGGAATGCCTCTGAGTCGGTTTTGATTTTTCGTAGAATAAAAGATGAAACCTCTTCAGGGGTATAGGTTTTGTCATGAATTTTGACCTTTTTCCGAGTACCCATTTTACGCTTCACTGCAGTAACGGTTCCCTCAGGATTAGCTACAGCCTGCCGTCGGGCAGGTTCGCCAACGAGGCGGGTCCCATCATCGGTGATAGCCACGTATGAGGGAAAGGCTTTCCCGGATACGGTGGGGCCTTCAGCGCTAGGAATAATAACTGGGCGGTCTCCACGCATCACAGCAGCTGCTGAGTTGCTGGTTCCGAGATCAATTCCAATAATTTTGGCCATTTATTTTCAACTCTTAGTTTTGAATCTTAAGATGTAGTTATTTCTTTTTTGTTTCAGTAGCAGAATCTTTCTCTGCCTTTGCTTTGGGGGGTGGAACTGCGATTTTCACCATGGACGGTCGCAACAGGGTTCCTTTGAGCAGATACCCTTTCCGTAATTCCTCAAGAATGGTATTCGGAGGTTCCGTACTGGATTCTTCACGCACCACCGCTTCATGTCGTAAAGGATCAAAGCGTTCCCCTTCACAAGCAATATGCTTAACTCCGGCTTGGTTCAAGACAGATTTCAGATTTTCCACAAGCATCAAGTAACCATTAATGAAAGGTTCGTTGACTTCAATCTGGGGGACCATAAGCAGTGCGCGTTCCATATCATCAAGTATTGGTAATAATGATGAAATCAGGTCCCGATTTGCTTGAAGTCGAAGATTCGCTTCTCGCCGTTCCATGGACTTTACATAATTCTCGTGATCTGCTTGCAGGTACGCGAGCTGGTGTTTATGCTTCTCAACCTGTGCCTGGGCATCCTTCAGGGATTGTTCCAACTGCTTCTTGGTAAGCCTCTTCGGTATCACAGGTTTTTCTTTGGTTGTTGGGTCCATAGTTAACCTACTCTTACGTGCTTTGGTCGTTGGCACTTGACTTGTTTTTTTGGGTTCTTCAGTCATCGAGTGAATCCTCCAAATGACTTCTAGACAGTGAGCTATCGCTGCTACTGAGAGGCAGTTGCTGTAACCCGGTTCCCAAATTTAGTCTGGAATTCAAGGTCTATGATTCCAGATCCTCCTCGGGTGGTCCAGCAGCTCACGAAAATCCGAATCGACAATAAAAGATTTTCGGAGCCGCTTGAGTTTAATCCACCTGAACACGGAAGGAATGTGTTCAAGTAAAAACTGCCAATACGCTTTATAACATTATTTGTTTTCTTAAAAGAAAAATCAAGCAGTCAACTGGTACACCACACATTATGGGTGTGCAGTTGACTGACAAAGGAATACGAGTGAAAGCAATCACAGAAAGGTTTCTAACGCTGCTTTCAGTGGTTGATAACCAACGCCACCAACAATTCGGTGAACCATCGTCCCATCCTTAAAGATGCCAAAGGTTGGAACGCCTTGGACGCGATACTGCATCGCAATTTCGACATTGTGGTCAACATCGACTTTTGCCACCTTAGCCCGACCAGCATACTCTTTAGCGAGCTGATCGACAACAGGGGCCATCATTTTACAGGGGCCGCACCACTCGGCGAAAAAGTCTACAAGGGTGATGCCTTTAGCTACGGTCTGATTGAAATCATTGGTGGATAGGTGGAGCACCTCACCTGGAGGTGTACTTGGGGTTTCTGTTTTTGTTGCCATTGTGTGTTGTAACTCCTTGAGTTTTTGTTCACGTAATCGGATTAATTCTGAATCGGGATTTTCACTCATTGTGTGTCATCCTCTCCATGGTTGTGCGAGGGATTTGTGCAACTTTCGCTGTGGCAGCTTTTCCCAGTCACTAATCCGGGGACGATGTAAGCGGCAATTAGGAAGACTAAGCCGATTATGGCCAGCCAGGGGGTGGTCAATGTGACACTAAATAAGACAAATGCGAGTCCTGTGATGACCATGGCGACGCCGGTCTTTGTGCAGAAGGGACAACCGATTGATGCCATTTCTGTTCACCGTCCATTATACTGCATGAAAGTATTCATCATTCTTGTGCAGTTCTGAAACGTCTGTATCAGGATTAGAATAAAAAGGTGTCGATAGTGCCACAACTGCGCACAACCGATTAAGCTTTCTTCGCCGCCTTTGCCCAATACTGATCCAGAAACACCTCAACTTGCTTGTAAAACGAATCCAGGGCCTCTTTGATTAGGTCTTTCATTTTCGCCAAACTGACCGCCTCATATACATACTCATACCCTCCTTTCCGAAGAGTACGAGTACGACGATGACCAAATCCTCGTTGTACAAGATTCTGAATGGATCGCTGAACTGAACTCCGATTACGCCCCAAGGCTTCTGAAACTTCTTTGACAGTGGCTTGACCTTTCAGTAGGTAGAAGTACACGTCGATTTCGAGAGTTCGGAGTCCAAGAAAACAGTGCATCACATCACTCGCTTCGACATTTTGTCCAGTCATAATGCGTTGAACGCCCAGCATTGCCATTTCAGGTTCACCTTCAATTGTACTGATTGAAACAGGTCTTAGTATGATAAGAGTGTTGTGGACGGTTGTCCCACATACAATATCAACTGTCTATTAGCCTATCGAGAATATTCCTCTGAGAAGAAGCATAGAATAAAATATGTCCTACGGCAATCGATGAAAATGGTGGATTGATGTCGGAGATTCATGGTTTCCAAGTTGAACTTGAAAGACCCTTCGACTTAGATGCCACTGTTGATAGCTGGGTATTCTCTGATGTTCAACCAACTCCCGAGCAAAAACGCCCTGGGGAGTTTGCTCGTTGTATCCCAATAAACAATGAACTCATCCCAGTTCGGGTCGTCCAACTCCGTCATGGAGCACATCCGAGTCTTCAAGTTCAATGGCCCGCAAAATTTGGAGGCGATCATAGTGCAATTACATCCACCGTTGAATGGCTCTTAGGCTGGGATATTGATACCCGACCTGTGCTCAGAGCAATCAAAAAGGATCCGGTGATTTCTCATCTCGCAAAACCGTTACAAGGGCTTCGACCTTTCAGCCACCCCACCTTCTTTGAAGCAATTGTGAAAGCGATCCTCCAGCAACAGGTGAGTTTCCGATCAGCAAACCAAGTCACTCGACGACTTGTTGTGGAATACGGGTCAAAGTGTCTAATCGGTGAAGAGCAGTTGTATGGATTTCCAACACTTCAGATTTTAAGAGCCCTCTCTGATTCAGATTTGCGGGCTTGTAAGTTGGGATTTAAGGTTCCCTACTTGATGGGGCTTTTTGAGGCTCTTTCTTCTGGGTCACTTCAATTAGATGGACTGGCGCAATTAGATACGTCAAAGGTCATTGAGCGCCTCGATGCCCTTCGGGGGATTGGATTATGGACGGCAGAGCTTGCGGTGCTCACTGGTTTGCGCCGGTTGGAAGTATTTCCTGCAGATGACTTGGGTATTCGCCAAATCATCTCTCAATTATACTTGAATGGAAATCCAGCGAAACGGGTTGACGTTGAGGCAGTCGCGGAGAGATGGGGTGGGGTCAAGTCTCAGGTTTTGTATTTTCTAATGTGTGCCCAGGTGTTAGGCTTACTGTAGGCTATGTTTAGTGAAACTGAAGCGAAGTAAAGACTTATATTTAGGCACACCTAAATTTGAATCATGACTCCTGCATCCCAAACCCAACCAGAAGTCAACAAAGAAGAGCGTAAACCAACCTCTCGGACTTCGAAATATGATATTCCCAGTGCTAACATTGAAGAATATCTTGAAGCCATTTTTCGTCTCCTTCAGAATGATAAGGAATATGCGAAGACAGGAGAACTTGCTGAAGTACTACATGTAAAACCGGCAAGTGTGACGCAAATGGTCCAGAAACTGGCAGAAAAAAAGTATCTGAAGTATGAAAAAAGCAAAGGAGTCCGCTTAACCACAAAAGGACGGAAATTGGCCTTAGATGTGCTACGACGCCACCGGATCGCTGAACGACTACTGGTTGACTTATTGGGAGTTAGCTGGGAAGAGGCTCATGATGTTGCCTGTAAATGGGAACATATGCTTTCTCCCGAATTATGCAACAAAGTTCTGGAAAAGCTGGAAGAACCTGTCACTTGTCCACATGGAAATCCCATTCCAGATTCGGATGGTACTGTGACTCCTTTGCCAGAATTGACACTAGTGGATCTCGAACAAGGCGAAACGGCCATCATTGATTGTATTAGCGATGAGAATGTTGACTTACTGCGAATGATGTCTTCGATGGGAATGCTTCCAGGGGAAACCGTTCGCATTGTACAGATATCTCCAGTTGGTGATACACTCCTTATTGAGGTGGGAACAGCTCATTTTGCATTAAGTGCAAAGCTGGCTAAACGGGTCCGTGTTCACCGAGAAGTAGCAGAATAAACTCATTGGAGAGGGTGAAGTCTGAAGGGACAAGGGAAAGGCAAACGTCAGCGTGTAAGGCACCTCAAAAAGAAAGACCGCCTTCGTATTGCTTTAGTCGGTCAACCCAATGTTGGGAAGAGTGTTATTTTCAATCAATGGACTGGTCTTGGGGCCATTGTCTCAAATTATCCCGGAACAACCGTAGAAATCCTCGAAGGGAAAGTGTACCTTTCTCGTCATGATGTATATTCACCTCGATGGCACCCAGGAATTAAAGACTGGGAATCCCAATCCGGTGAAAGACCACCTGAAGAAGAGATGCCAGTCCGACGAAGGCGACGGAGAGAAAGGTTTGGTCGACGCTTTCAAAGATGGTCAAAGAGGTCGAAAATCGATTACTTCGACGAGGAGGAAGGAGTTCGACTGGACATCATAGATTTACCTGGATCCTATACAATCATCAGTCCCTCAACAGAAGATGAGAAAGTAACCCTTCGGTATTTACAACAGGATACTCCTGATGTAATCGTCAATGTTGTTGATGCAACAAATCTTCCTCGTAACCTGCTCCTCACGACCGCCTTGTTGGAATTCAACATTCCCATGGTTGTCTGTCTCAACCAAGTGGATCTCGCCCGGCGAATGGGCATCGAAATTGATGCAAAGAAACTTGAAGCACTTCTAGGTGTTCCCGTGATTCCCACAGTAGCAGTCCACGGAACGAATTTAAAGCTCCTTTTACGAACAGCTGCAAAAACTGGTGCCATTGAAGGCGTCCAACAAAAACCCCGACGAATGCTTTTCCCAGATGGAATCGAAGCTAAACTTCGTACATTAGAACGCCGACTAGCAAAGATGCAGCTATGTCCAATGAATCTGCCTTTACGCATTGTTGCACTACAATTACTGGAAGAATATGCTCAGTGTGCTCAATGTGTTGAAAGTAGTCAGGAATCAGAAGATGCAGTAAAGATCGTTAGCAAAATACGCAAGGACATCGAACAAGAATTTGATGGTGATATCGTTTCAATCCTTGGAGAAAAACGGCAACAATATGCTGTATACATTACTGAACAAGTTCAACATGGTAAAGGGAAACGAGTACCACTTACAGAAAAAATCTCAGCCGTTCTAACCCATCGCCTCGCTGGTTTACCCATTGCAGCATTGATTCTCATTGGATCACTTCTTCTCATATTTGCAGTGGGTGCGATTTTCGAAGCAACTGTTGGTGAGTTCTGGGAGGCCTTCATCAATCCAACCGCCGACTACCTCATCACCACCTTTATCCCATCTCCAATCGTCCAGATTATCCTTTTTTATGGCCTTGTACTTGGAATTCAAGGCTGGCTCTTTATTGCTGTACCTTTCGTCGCCACATTCTACATAATTCTCTCTGTCCTCGAAGATACAGGATATCTTGCCCGGATTGCTTTCTTATTGGACGCCTTTATGCATCGCCTCGGACTCCATGGCCGTGCAATCATTCCACTCCTCACTGGTATGGGATGCAACGTACCTGCGGTTCTTGGAACCCGAATCCTAAACACTCGACGTGAACGGATCATCGCTGGGCTCCTTGTCGTCCTCGTTCCATGTTCCGCTCAACTTGCTGTAATCCTCGGAACCGTCGGTTTATATGCATCCATCTTTCTTGCATTCATTATCCTCGGCATTGTCTTCGCAATTATCATTGGGCTTGGAGCCTTGCTTCAACATACGCTTCCCGGCGCGTCTCATGGTCTCGTCATGGAGATTCCACCCCTGCGAGCACCCAGATTAAGGCCAACCTTGAAAAAGACATGGCTCAGGTTCCGTGAGTTCGTGTACATTGCTCTACCCCTAATAATCATTGGAGGGGCCATCCTAGGATTGCTTCTCTACTTCCCAACACCCGACTTCTCTTACCTACACATAGTCAGTATTTTGGCTGCGCCTCTGGTTGTCGGATGGCTGGGCCTTCCCCCTGAAACCGCTGCGGCCTTAATCTACGGGATTCTTCGGAAAGAACTCACAGTCGAACTCCTGGTCATCTTAGCTAATGGCCCAATTAACCTGTTCATGACGGCACGTCAAATGTTTGTCTTTGCACTTGTGACCACACTATACATTCCTTGTATTGCCACTGTTGCGGTGCTTGTGCGTGAGTATCGCTGGAAATATACACTTATCCTTGCCTTTTCAACAATCACTCTTGCCTTTCTCGTTGGCGGAATCGTGAACTGGATGCTCTTGGGTCTGGGATTTCCATAAACCCTAAAAAGGTGAAATATTCGTAGAAGAACACAAGAAACCAACAACGGAGGAACAACATCATGACGAATTACCGATGTCCAATGTGCGGCACAACCTTTGAAAAAGCTCAAGCAACTGGATGCGCTGGCTGCATGATGGCCCGTGCATGCGGTGCCATAGCCTGCCCAAGCTGCGGGTATGAGTTCCCAGCCGTACCGGAAGAAGCCTGATTTTTACATTGCGCACTCTCGATTAAAGAGAGATTTTTCCTTACTCGAAGGGTGTTTTGCACCCTTCGAATACTTTTTGTTTTCATTTTTAATAGAGGTGATAAGAGTTGAGACTCATGACGTTGCGGCTTCGAAATCTACTGGTTATTGGTGTTCTTTGTACAGTGTTTTTTCCTCTCATCTTTCCTTTGATTGCACCCACTTTCAAATCAGGTAATATCGCAAATCAGGCAATTGTGACATCCCCTCAACAGTCTTCGTTGGATTCAGGAAACACACATTCATCTAAATCGATTATTACTCAGCGTGCCCCAATGAGTGCACCTTCCCCCATAACCAACTACACGATAACTGCCTCTTTGCAGGATACGAATCATATCGTCACCGGGCAAACAAACATCACGTATGTGAATCACGCAGATGTCGCTTTTTCTGAGCTCTACTTCCATTTGTATCCCAACGCCTTTCTACCAGACGGGAGGATGGAGATCTTCGCTGTCTTGTATAGCAGTCAACAACTTGACTATACAATCAGTGGGATTGATGATACAATCTTAGAAGTAGACTTGGTGGGTGGTTTCGGTCCAGGACTCTTATCACCCGGTGGAATTGTGACCCTAACACTTGACTGGCAGGTTGAGGTTCCGTACAGTCAGGATCGGTTTGGATGGTTTAATCGCACGGATCCATTCGAATTTTTAGGATATAATTTGGGGAATTGGCATCCTATTGTTGCTGTCTATGATGATCGTGGATGGGATACGAAGCCATACTCCCACATGGGTGAAAGTTTCTACAGTGATGTGGCCACCTATAATGTGACGATTACCGTTCCTGATGATTATATCATCGCAGCGACTGGTGAACTGCAAGCAGTTATTCCAGGAACGAGCACCCAGGATTGGCATTTCCTGACAGGTCCAGTTCGGGACTTCACTTGGTGTGCGAGCCCTGACTTTGAAACCGACAGCATTCTTGCCCAAGGTGTGAATGTGACTAGTTATTTTGTAGCAGCACACAGTTCGGGCGGAGCTCGTGTTCTGGAAGTGGCTGAGCAGTGCCTTGAAATCTTTGGAGCGTTATTTGGTCCGTATCCCTGGGAAAGTTTAGCTATTGTCGAAGCTGATATCTGGGCTGGAGGAATGGAATATCCCCAACTAGTCATGATCGGGCTCCCTCTTTACCCGAATCCCAGTGGCATTTCTTCGCTCGCCTATGTGACTGCTCATGAGATTGGTCATGAATGGATTCCATTCACCGTGGGAACCGATAGTTATGCAGAACCTTGGATTGACGAGGGGTTTGCTTCCTTCACTGAATATGCCTGGGTAGAATACGTCTATGGTTCAGAAACACGGGCACAATATCGCCAGGTTGATTTGAATCGTTATTGGCAGTATGTTGAAGCAGAAGGCGATAAGATTCTCAATAAATCGATGGATTACTGGCAAACCAGTGATTGGTATGCTTATGGACGTATTGTGTATGCGAAAGCAGCTCTCGTCTATGATATGCTGCGTCATCAGCTAGGAAACCAAACCTTCTATGATGCATGGAATTACATCTATGCTGAAGCTATCCATCAGAATCTTCGAACCCATTCTCTCCAAGAATTATTCGAGGAGGCGACGAGTGAATCGTTGGACTGGTTCTTTGATCGATGGGTACATAACAATGGTGTCGTGACTCTTAGTATTGGTGCCTATTCCATTCAGGCCAATGCGTCAGGATGGTCAATCAATTTCCAAATCCAGCAACATCAGCTTCCAACTGTACGGTTGCGAGTACCCATTAGAATCAACTTCGGAGCACAAATCATAGAACTATGGGTGTGGATAAACCCTCAACCCCTCACAACGCATACTATTTTCGTTTCTGCATTTCCACTTCAACTCGAGCTTGATCCGAACCGGTTACTTCTTTGTCAGTATCATTATGATAAGGTGATGTTCTTCTTTGCACCTGGCTCACCGATTCCCCTCGCCATCGGTGGAGCTGTAGGGGCTGCGGTGATAATCGCAGCTGTCGTTATCTACCGTAAACGCCGTTCCTCGTAGCTCTCTGAATTCCTATAATTTCAGTTTTTCTTTGGCTTTGCGCATGTCCTCTTCTAGTCGTTCAACTCGAATTATCAGCTGTCGCAGCAATGCTAGGATTTCAGCATCCGCAGAATATCGAGGATCCTTAGGATGACGTGGTTGGGGATCACGACGAGCAAGTGGATCAAAATCATCTGGATCAAGGCTCATGTTTCAACCACCCACTGGGATTTCAAATGTAAGAAAGAATACCAGTGAGTTAAGCCTTCCTATAACCCTCGAATATACTCCGGACGTAATCGGTCAGCTGCGTTTGGATCAGATAATACTGAATCAATGGTGTCAAGAAACCGTTTACGGTCCCGAGATAATACTCCACGGAGGGGGAGATAATTCGATGCGTGATTAGTCCTGAACACACAGTTAGATAACCCGGTTAATCCGTCAATCATCACTCTAAGTTCTCCCAGAATTTCAAGAGGTGTGAGGGCTTCAAACTCACCACGTTTTTCTTGGTCGT
>JAEOTD010000074.1 GCA_016839995.1 Candidatus Hermodarchaeota archaeon | reverse complement strand
GTCTCCTATACTTATACGGAGCCAACTATCTTCTTTGAATACGCCTATGATACTGCAAAAATTGCTCACGACAAAGGGCTTTTCAACACCTTTGTAACCAACGGGTATATGACCACAGACGCCATCGAAGCAATTGCTCCCTACCTTGACGCGGCTACAGTCGATTTCAAAGGCAATGCCAACCCCACATTCTATAAAAACTACTGTCATGTTCCCTCGGTGGATCCAATCTTTGACTCGCTCAAAGCGATGAAAGCGGCGGATATTCACATCGAGATCACAAATCTTCTAGTGACTGATGTTGGTGATGATACTAAAGAAGCTGAAGCCCTGGCGAAATGGATTGTACAAGAACTTGGAGAAGATACGCCCCTCCACCTCTTACGATTCTATCCTCATCACAAAATGAGCAATCTTCCACCAACATCCATTAAGAAACTTGAAGCCGCCGCAACAGCCTCTACTCGCGCAGGTCTCAAATACGTCTACTTAGGCAATGTTCCGGGACACCAAGGTGCCAACACCATTTGTAATAATTGTGGCGCCCTTCTAATCGAACGTCTAGGCATCCAAACCATTTCGGTGCGATTAACCCGGGACGGTCGGTGTCCCTCATGTAATCTTCCTATCCCAATTACGCTGTCAGACGATATGTCAACCTCTGAATAAGACATCCAATATTCTGCGAATCACCCGATGAATCTCTTCAATTCGCTTCCTCAACGCCATGTTTAAGTGGTTTATGAGATGAAATTCACATAACGAGGGTGATAAACATTCGTTTAATTGCGTCCACTGAAACCGAAATGGCAACCTATTCAGATCAATTCCTCGGCTTAAAGACGATTTTCGAACAAGCCGAATTCCCCTACTGGGTCTTAGTTCAGGAACAAACCGTTTTGGGATTAATCGTCGCGGCCAAAGAGCCACGGGAGCTAATACAACCCGCCAGCACAACATTCATCCAAGTCTACATATTTCGTCATGAACCTGAGGCTGTGGCACGCCTATTGAGTGAAGCAGAAATCATTGCCCCCAACCAGCAGGCAGTATATCTTAGTTGTATCATCAGTGCGGATAAGCAAGACACCATTCAATCCTTAGAAAGCGCTAACTTTTCGGTGTATGATGAAACCCTCAAAATGGGCGTTCCCCTACAGGATGTGGCTCCACCTCAAACAGCACTCACCTTTACCCGCACCTCCCCTGATGAAACAAATCTAGTGCTGAATAATCTCGAAACAATGATGAGCAACACACCCGATCGGTTGCTTCACACTGTCGTCTATAATATCCGGCAACTCCCCCCTGATAAACTCGAATCTACCCTCTCCCAAATGGAAGTCATCTTAGTCAAGGATCAAGCTAACACCGTGGGCGTTATCAGCCTCGAGGGTCCCACGATTGGAATGCTTGGTGTCCACCCAAACGTACGAGGTCAAGGTTATGGTCGCCAGATGACACAATGGGCAAAAAACCATCTTGCTGAACAGGGACACTTCCGCGCCTGGCTTCGCGTCTCAGTTGCTAATGAGCCCGCCAAACACATCTTCGAAACCGAAGGCTTCAAAGTTTCAGAACAAAAGAAACACTACATCAAAACCAATCCCAATCTATGGCATACCATTCCCGAATAGCTATCGAATTTTTTCAGGCAAACCAAAAATTAGGGTTTGCCCAAAGAGAAAAAAACTGGAAACCCCCATGTGAGCAACATGAAGGTTTCTGTCACATATTTTGAAGAGAAGGGAAAAGAGAATTCTGATGAAACCCTCCGACTTGCCAAAAAACGTGCTAAAGAATTGCAGATTACACATGTTGTAGTGCCTACAACTACTGGGGTCACAGCTGTAAAAGCCCTCAAACTACTCAAAGGCTTCAACCTCGTTGTCGTAACTCATATGAGCGGATTCAAAGAAGCCGGTGAAAACCAACTTCTCCCGGAACATCGAAAAACCCTGGAAAAAGCCAAGGTTCCAATCCATACTGCCAGTCATGTCCTCAGCGGTGTAGAACGTGGTATTCGGTTCAAATTCGATACTATTGGACCCGCCGTCATTATCGCATCTGCTCTCAAAATGCTTGGCCAAGGCGTTAAAGTAGGGGTTGAAATCACGCTCATGGCCGCTGATGCAGGATTGATTCCCATGAATCAGTCAATTATTGCACTGGGTGGCACAGGTCGTGGAGTCGACGCCGCCATGGTAATTCAACCTGCTCACACAAATAACGTCTTTGATCTGAACATTCAAGAAATCATCTGTAAACCACGCTAGGGGGCATGTAGCACAGGTCGGACTCCATATCGGCGAGCAAAATTCACGAATTCCTGGGCAAGCCAATTATCTTTGCTAATCGACATGAGTTCCCGCTCTAAATCAATCCACTCATTCTGTTTCTCAACACGTTTCGGAATCTTGAATGAAACAATCGTTAAGCCTTCCAAGTTTTCAGGTTTGATTGATTTATAATAATAGAGACTCATTTCACGGGTTTCGTCAATAATAGCGACTCTTTCACCGTCTTCGCTAGCATGAGTCGTTTCTCCTTTGAAATCACAAAGGTATCCAACAAAATCTTGGATCAAAGTTCGCGCAATGGCATCCTTCTCTTCAAGTGTTTGTACTTTCGGGTACCCTTCTGTTTTGATGACCTTAGCCGGTGCTCCTACAGCGAGACTAAATGGTGGAATATCTTTAGTAACTAAGGCTCCTGCTCCCAGAGTTGCGCCTTTCCCGATTACTACGTTGGGTAGGACCGTAACGTGCCATGGTAACCAGGCATCATCTTCTATCACAATTTCCCCAAAATCCACGGGATAACCACGAAATATGTTCTGCCAAGTTCCGTGGGTGAACAGCATACAGCGCCCGCCAATTCCCACATTGTCTCCTATAATGACTTCTCGGGTCGTGTTGATATACGATTCATGGAGAATCACACATCGACTGCCTACCTCAAAGTAGCTATGTTGACTCTGCAGTCCCCCAATTATCACCCGGCGATCAATAATAGTGTCATCACCAATCTTAATCCCCTTGAAGGCATTAATCACAACGCCTTCCTTAATCTGGACATTTTCCCCAATCTCAAGGGTTCCTGAAGTAAGTAAAATACAGTCTTCAATATTGGCACTTTTGCTAATCCTTTTTTCCTTAGCCTCGATGCGCATTGTGTTGCCTCCCTCAGTTTTTCACTAGTTTTGGTACTCCTACTTAGCCTAAGAACTTTTTTGGATACTCTCTGACATCAATAATTGGGGTCCACACGTGACGTGACTAGCAATCCTTATAGCCTTCAGGAATTCAACGAAGTTGGAGTAAATAAAAAGAGACGGAAATCATGAAAATTATCCTAACCCATGACGCTGATTCAATTTTCAAACCCATGGAGCATATCCTTGCCCGTCGAGAGCGATTTACACCAAAAGACCTCAAAGCGGCAGAGAAAGGCTCTTTAAATCTATACAACAATATCGCGGATATCGTCCAATTGGAAGCAGAACTGGGTTTTCAGTCCACCTTATTCATTCCCCCCTTCCTGTTCAACCTCTATTCCATCGTTGACACGCTGAAAACCATTCAACGCGAAGGCACAGAACTCCAACTTCATTACGTTCATGAAGACCATCCCCAATACAAAGGCCTCTTCAATATCCAGAAATCCTTCTTCAACGAATTGATAGGCGATGTTCGTGGTGTGAGATGTCATAATCTTTGGGTTACTCAATCCCTACTCGACTTATTCAAGGAAGAATGGGTTCTCTACGATTCCTCCTACCGTAGTGAAACCGTTGAAAGGATGAACCCCTACTCGCTAGATAACGGATTAATCGAAATCCCAATTGGCATCATGGACACCGATCTCTTCGGTCGCCTCCATCTTACTGAAAACGAGGCATGGAAATTCATCCTCAAAGACCTAGATGCTGCAAAAGATCACCGAGTCGAATACTATACGCTATTATTTCACCAAGAATCCTTTCGCATGAAAGGTGGACGTCTCTATTCTAAACTCCTCAAACATCTTGCCAAGGAAGGCTTTGAGTGCATTCGCTGCTGTGACGTTCCCCTCGTCCAAGACGCCTTAAAGAAAGTGTAATCCATACTTTTTGGTCTAAATTGGGATTGTTAGGTAGTCGATATCCAAGGGGTAGTAGGTGACCATTTCCATACCATCTTCGGTAATAAACACCGTATCCGAATGGCGGAATCCACCAATTGTCCGATCATAAATACCAGGTTCCACGGTAAAGACCATCCCTGGCTCCATGATAACATCCATTCCATGATCAAGAAATGGTTTCTCATGCCCTTCCAAACCGATGGCATGCCCTGTATGATGTTGGACTAACTCCATCACTCCTCGATCTTTAAACACCGCGCGCGTCGCTTTATCAACAGCTGAACAGGGTTTGCCCGGAGCAAAGGCGTCAAAAGCCGCTTGCTGAGCCTCCATCATAATATCAAAGTATTTTCGCTGTTTGGCGTTGGGCTCTCCCAAAAACATGGTGCGCTCCAACTCGGCATAATAGCCAGCAACATTGGCTGTAGCACCGGTTACCAAAGTATCGCCCGCCTTAAAGACTGTAAATCGTGTCATTGCATGGGGAATCGCTGAATAAGTCCCAATTTGCCCTCTATATCCAGCACGTACAGGTAGACCACCAATTGCAAAGGGTCGGTAGGCAATTCCTAGAGCTTTCCCCATTGCCATTGATGCCTCCAAGGATGCAGTGGTTGACACTTCTACCTCGTTGAGTCCAACTTGGGTTTTATCTTGTAACAGTTGATGAGCGAGATTCGCCCACATGGCTGATTCGCGAATACAGGCAAGCTCATCCTCATCTTTGATAACACGCATATTCGTCAAGAGTTGAGCCATCACCTTCACAGGAAAACCCAAAACGTCCTCTAACTTGGGGCCTTCATAGCCCCACCGCCCCGAGCTACCAGGGGCTTCCGCTCCCAAACGATCAGTAATCTTTAGGTCTTGTTTTAGAAAGGTGGCAAAATGCTTCATGGGGTGTACGGCATCAGGATAGTCAAAATAACTCCCAACCTTTGCCACGTTCGGCACTTCTTCTTCGACGTGCTGCTTTTCCAGTTCAGGTACAAAGAAGCTAATCTCTGAATCTTGGACAATCATGGCAAAAGGACGTTCTGTGGGAATGTGAACAAACCCCGTCAGATAATAGATGTGGGTTGGATTAAAGACAATAAAATGAGCAATTTTCTCCTTCGCTAGTTTCTGGCGAAGGGAAGCTAATCGCTCATCAAATCGGTGTTGCGGAATTTTCACAATGGGCATAAATCGGGCCTCCATCAGGGATTGGTGATAACAGTTGCTGTAGACTCACCAAAAGTATTTGCGTTACACCTGAATTAAAAAAATTGTAGGAAGGAGCCTAAGCTCCTCCTTGTTCAGC